>CALFXV010000040.1 GCA_937957775.1 uncultured Methylotenera sp.
CGAAAGCGCGTTCCTAAGCCGTGTGTCGACGCGGATCATCAATGAGGTGAAGGGCATTAACCGTGTGGTCTATGACTATACGTCGAAGCCGCCCGGAACGATTGAGTGGGAATAAGCGTTCAGCCGACATGACCCGCTTGCTATCCCCTGCGCAGATCAGCGAGATTGTCGAAATGGCCTTATCCGACCATGTCAGCTTCGCCCAGATTTCGGCGCAGCATAAGGTGACGCCTGACGAAGTTAAAGTCATCATGCGCACCGAATTAAAACCGGGAAGCTATCGCGCATGGCGCAAACGTGTCCGCGATTTCGGCGACCGGCGCGCGCATTATAAGTGATAATTTGGCAGATAACGGACCAACGATATGACCCTCACCCTTTACGGCATTCCCAATTGCAGCACCGTAAAAAAAGCCCGTGATTGGCTGGAGCAAAATGCTTGCGCCTACACCTTTTACGACTTTAAAAAAAACACCCTCAGCGATGCATTGCTGAGCGATTGGATCAGCCAACAACCCTTGGACAAACTCATCAATCGTGCCGGCCTCACTTGGCGCAATTTGACTGATGCCGAAAAAGACAGCGTGCAAGATGCCGCTAAAGCGCGGCAATTGATGTTAGCCAAACCCAGCTTGATTAAACGGCCGGTCTTGATCAAGGATGGCAAAATCGCCTGTTTGGGCTACACGGAAGCCACTTATAAAGCCTTGCTATGACCACACCACACAGTAAAACCTTAAGCCTAGCGATAGACCTGCTAAGACGCCAATCCAACACCCCGGAGGATGCCGGCTGCCAAGAACAAATGATAGCCAGATTGGAGCCATTGGGTTTCAAAATCGAGCGCATGCGCGTAGGTCAAGTGGACAACTTGTATGCCCGTCGCGGAAGTACTGGCCCATTATTGGTCTTTGCTGGCCACACCGACGTTGTGCCGACCGGCCCGCTGGATAAATGGCACACCCCTCCGTTCGAACCGACCATCAAGGATGGCATGCTCTATGCCCGCGGCGCGGCAGACATGAAAACTTCTTTGGCGGCGTTCGTTACCAGCATAGAAGAATTCATTGCTGAAAACCCTAACCACCCTGGCTCCATAGGCTTACTCATCACCTCCGATGAAGAAGGCGTGGCGGTAGATGGCACCGTTAAAGTCGTGGAGGCATTAAAAGCCCGTGGTGAGTTATTTGACTACTGCATAGTCGGCGAGCCAACCAGCAATAAAGTCGTCGGCGACATGATCAAAAACGGTCGCCGTGGCTCGCTATCAGGCAAGCTAACGGTAAAAGGCGTGCAAGGTCACATTGCCTACCCGCATTTGGTTAAGAACCCCATCCACTTAGTGGCCCCAGCGATAAAAGACATGGTGGAAACGCAGTGGGACGAAGGCAACGAATACTTCCCACCTACCTCATGGCAAATCAGCAACATGAATGGCGGCACCGGTGCGACCAACGTCGTGCCAGGTGAAGTGGAAATCTTGTTTAATTTTAGGTATTGCGCCCTAGTCAACAATGCCGGCAGCACCGAGGCAGGTCTGACCCAGCGCGTGCATGCCATATTAGACAGCCATAAATTAGACTACGATTTGGAGTGGGAGCATTCCCCTTCTTACATCACGCCACGCGGTAATTTAGTCGAAGCCATCAGCGCTGCCATAGTCCAGGCTTATGGCGTGACCCCAGAACTGTCTACCACCGGCGGCACATCGGATGGGCGATTTATTGCCGACATCTGCCCGCAAGTCATCGAATTTGGCCCTCTCAACGCCACCATACACAAACTAAACGAATGCGTAGCAGTGGCCGACATCGAGCCCTTAAAAGAAACCTACAAATTGACCATGCAAACGCTATTGTCAAATAAGGCTTAAAAACACCGCCATGAGTAAACAGACCCCGCCATCCGAGTTAGTCAGCATACGCGACTGGGTACGCTATGCCGTCAGCCAATTTGAAGCCTCCGATATTTTTTACGGCCATGGCACGGACAACGCTTACGATGAAGCCGTCTGGTTGGTCATGAGCGGCTTGCATTTACCCATGGACACCTTGGATAACTTCTTTGATGCCAGGCTAACCAATGAGGAATGCAACAAGCTGGCGGCGTTTATTGATCAGCGCATCAAGCAACACACGCCTACCGCTTACTTGCTCAAAGAAGCGTGGTTGCAAGGCTTGAAATTTTACGTGGACGAGCGTGTGCTAATACCACGCTCATTCATTGCGGAATTACTCAACAACGATTTAAGCCCGTGGATAGAATTTCCTGAAATGGTGGAAAGTGCGGCGGACATTTGCACCGGCAGTGGCTGCTTGGGCGTGTTATTAGCGGGCAGCTTTCCCAATGCCGCAATCGATGTGATCGATATATCGCAAGACGCCATAGACGTGGCCAACATCAACATTGCTAACTACGGCTTGCAAGATCAAATCAGCGCCATCAAGTCCGATATGTTCAGCGCCTTAAAAGGCAAAAAATACGACTTGATTATCAGCAACCCGCCTTATGTGGATGCGCCGTCCATGGCAGCCTTGCCCATAGAATACCAAAATGAACCGCAACTGGCCTTAGGCAGCGGTGCAGATGGTTTAGACCATACCCATACCTTACTAGCCGAAGCCGCACACTACTTGAATGACGGTGGCATACTGATAGTCGAAATCGGCCACAACCGCGACGCCTTAGAGGCGGCCTACCCCAATTTAGTATTCAATTGGCTGGAAGTGTCATCCGGTACCGAATTTGTTTTCTTACTCACTAAAGAGCAATTGTCTTAAGGTTTTTTATTGCGTTAATTAGCCCTCTTGGCTGCAGTTAAGCCTCACCTCATACACACAGCAGGCCGTCCATTTTGAACACCCCCAATAGCATAAGCTGGCAAGAAGCCGGTAAAACCAAAACCAGTGTTTGGCACTCAGAAAACGCTGCGCCGGTACCGAAAAAAATACAATTGGCCGACGACACCATTAAGGCAGACGATGCTTACAAGCTAGCCTGCGAGGGCACGGCATTGTTATGGCGTGGCGATTTTCAAAATGCCAAACTGCTGCTGCAAGCCTTATCACGCCGCATAGATAGACCACGCAAAAAACCTAAGAAAACCGGTGAAACGCTGTTGCAATCGTTTCATTTGCACAGGCAAGCGCAATCGCAAAAAGCGCGCATCTTAGGCATGCTGGTTATCGAGTTAAGCGTCGGGTACAACATCCACCTGCGCCGCGCTCCGGACGTAAAAGCCGCTTGCGAACATGCCTACGGCACCAGCCACGGCTCCATGGTGGTGTCCTTGCGCGAGATACTGGGTTTAGTTGGCGCTTACGAGTGGCATAAAAACGGTGTGGACATCAGCGTCATCAACAATAAAATCCACCCAAGCTACGGCGTTTTCTCACCGATACGCGGCGAGTACCTGGATTTAGTCGATGTCGCGCCCTTACCCATACCTTGTCGTTTGGCTTTTGACATAGGCACCGGCACCGGCGTGTTGGCGGCCATACTGGCTAACCGCGGTGTGACTAAAATCGTCGCCACCGACAACTCGCATCGCGCATTGGATTGCGCATTGCAAAACGTGACTAAGCTAGGCCTAAAACCTAACGTGACACTGGTGGAAGCCGACCTTTACCCAAAAGACGAATACGGTCAGGCCGATTTAATAGTCTGCAACCCACCATGGCTGCCCGCGCACCCCAGCTCAGCCTTGGAGTCAGCCATTTACGATGAAAAAAGTAAGATGCTAAAAGGCTATTTAAATGGCTTGAGCGCGCATTTGAGTGAGCAAGGTGAAGGCTGGTTAATCTTGTCCGACTTTGCCGAACAATTGGGTTTAAGAAGGCGAGATGAATTGCTAGGCTGGATCGATGATGCCGGCTTAAAAGTGCTAGAGAAGATAGACACCAAAGCGCGCCATAACAAAGTGCTGGATGCCAGCGACCCGCTGCACGAAGCCCGCAAAGCCGAGCTTACTTCATTGTGGCGCTTGGCTAAAGCGTAAAGCAGTTAATTGCTTAGCCGCGACCGCGGTTGCGATCGCTTTTCTTTTGCATGGCCGGCGCCGCCAAATCACTGGATTGACGCACGCGGCGTGGACCGGTTTTTCTTGGCGCTGGCTTCTTGGCCGCGTCCGATTTTGCCCGGTACGGTTTATCTGGGCTAGACGGATCGCGTGGCGGTCTATCCAAGGCGCTGACCCGTTGCTTACGCACTTTAGGCACAAACACCGCCGTAGCTTTCAATTTCTCACGCTGGGTCAGTTGACGAAGCGGCGCGCTGGGCACAGGCAAATCGGCCCACTCCAACAATCCCACCACTTCTTTTTGCTCTAACTTGAGCATGGTGCCGCGCTTCACGCGTGGCGGCAGATTAACTGGGCCAAAACGAACACGCATCAAGCGACTGACCGGCAATTGGAAGGCTTCAAATAAGCGCCTCACCTCACGGTTACGGCCCTCGCGCAACACCACTTGATACCAATGGTTGGCACCCTCGCCGCCCTGGACAGTAATGCTGTCAAAGTTGGCCGGGCCGTCTTCTAACTCTATGCCCTCTTTCAATTGCAGCATTTGGCCTTCGGTCAATTCACCAAAAATACGCACAGCGTATTCGCGCTCCACTTCATAGCGCGGGTGCATAAAACGGTTGGCCAATTCACCCGAGGTGGTAAATATCAGCAAGCCGCTGGTGTTCATGTCCAATCGTCCTATGGCTATCCATTTGCCGTTTTTCACTTTGGGCAGCTTATCGAACACGCTGGCACGGCCTTCCGGGTCATCCTGGCTGACGATTTCGCCTTCGGGTTTGTGGTAAATCAATACTTGTGGCAATTCAGCGACAAAGGGCAAGCGCAATGGACGGCTATCCAAGCGCACCACATCAAACTGGGTCACGCCTTGGCCGGTGGTAGCAGGGGCGCCGTTGACGGTCACGCGGCCACTGGCAATTAAGGCTTCCATGTCACGGCGGGAACCCAAGCCAGCTAAAGCCAGCAATTTATGCAAACGCTGGGTGGGTTCGGGTGGCGCGTTTTCATCCTGCGCCAGTTTGGTGAAACTGGTTTTGGGCCGACGGGGTGCGGCTTGCGGATCGCGTTGGGTTTTAAAAGGACGTGCCATAGGAATAAACTAATCAGAATAAGTGGGCATTTTACCGCAGAACAGGCACAAACCCGAGTTTAATACTGGACTAGGTCTTGATAAACACTTCGTCGTCGTTAGGAAAAGCGATTTCCTGCTGGGCAAAATCGGCCATAGCAGGCAGTTCGGTCAAAGACACGATATTGAAGTCATCTAAAAAATGCTTGGTGGTGGCATACAAGGAAGGTCGCCCAGGCACGTCACGCTGGCCCACTACGTCTACCCAATCGCGTTCTTGCAATTGACGCATGATAGTCGGGTTCATGGTCACGCCTCGTATTTGCTCGATGTCGCCGCGTGTTACCGGTTGACGGTAAGCAATGATGGCCAGCGTCTCCATCACGGCACGCGAGTATTTAAGCTGCCGCTCTGGGTTTAATCTGGCCAAATAAGGCGCAAATTCTGCACGCGCTTGAAAGCGGTAACCGGTCGCCACTTGCACCAACTCCATGCTGCGCGACGACCAGTCCTGCTTTAATTCATCCAGCAACATACGCAAGCTGGTGCGCTCTACCCGCTCAACAAACAAGCGCGTCATGTCATCCAATGACAAAGGCTGATTAGTCGTTAACAAGGCCGCTTCCAGCACTTGTTTTAAGTCGGCTATGCTGGCGGGTAACTTAGTCGTCATGGCGATTGATTTGCAAATAGATGGGTGAAAACGCCGCTTGCTGGGTGATGCGCAACAAGCCTTCGCGCGCCAATTCTAATATGGCAAGAAAGCACACCACCAACTTAGGAATGCCGTCGGCCAAATCAAACACCTGCCAAAACTCCAGCACGGGTTCGGCTTGCAATTGACGTAGGATCAAGCTCATGTGCTCACGCACGGACAACTCGGCGCGG
>CALFXV010000041.1 GCA_937957775.1 uncultured Methylotenera sp.
CCGGCCACCGCTTAGGCACCATGGAAATTGAATCGGCCTTGGTATCCAATCCATTGGTGGCAGAAGCCGCTGTGGTGGGCAAACCACACGACATCAAGGGTGAATCGGTGGTGGCTTATGTGGTGCTAAAAGGCGCTCGACCCCAGGGCGAAGCGGCCAAACAAATCGTGGCGCAATTGCGTGACTGGGTGGGTAAGGAAATTGGCCCGATTGCCAAGCCCGATGAAATTCGCTTTGGTGACAACTTACCTAAGACCCGCTCCGGTAAAATCATGCGTCGATTATTGCGCAACTTGGCTAAGGGTGAAGAGATTACCTCCGATTTGTCCACCCTAGAAAACCCAGCGATTTTGGAACAACTCAAAGAAGTCATCCGTTAATCGCTACAAGTCTGGCTGCCACACACCGGTGGCCAGACCTTTCTTTTAGCCTCAATCCCAGTTAGCGTAGCCTTTAAATTGCGCGTAAACCGCTTGCATTTCGCTAGCGCTCAACAAAGTCGGCTCGCCTATTTGCAAGGCACGGGCATACTGCTCGGCTAAATTCTCCACTTCCAAGGCCACGGACACGGCATGCGGCAAATCGCGGCCAACTGCAATCATGCCATGGTTAGCCAGCAAACAGGCTTTGCGTTCGCCTAAGGCCAGCAGCGCCTGATCCGAAAGGGCTTGGCTACCAAATAAAGCATAATCCGCGCACTCTATGCTGTCGCCGCCGGCAATGGCAATCATGTAATGGAATGCCGGTATGCGCTTGCGCAAACAGGCCAAGGTGGTGGCAAACGTGCTGTGGGTATGCACCACCGCGTTGACATCCGGTTTGGCCTGCAAGATATCTCGATGAAAGCGCCATTCGCTGCTGGGTCGCTTGCCGGCCTCACAAGACCCATCAAACTGCATGTGCACCATGCTCATGGCATCCATGGCCTCCACAGGCATGCCTGATGGTGTCACTAAAAAGCCCGAGTCGGTGCGCACGCTAAGGTTGCCGGATGTGCCTTTATTAAGGCCTAAAGTGGCTAATTGTTGGCTGCTGGCCAACAGTTGTTCACGCCTGGCCATTTCCCTTGCTATTGCCATTACATGCCCCCCATGAATGTTTTGCTTAGCCGCATGCTGACTAAGTCGGCCGGAGTAAACACCCCACGTTCAGTAATGATGCCGGTCACCAATCTGGCTGGGGTGACATCAAATGCTGGGTTAGCGGTATTAGACCCAGCGGGGATCAAACGCACGCTTTGCATGTCGCCATTTGCAGCCAGGCCTTGCATGTAAGCCACTTCATCACCGTGACGTTGCTCAATTTCAATTTCGGCCAGGGCATCTTTAATCGACCAATCTATGGTTGGGCTGGGCACGGCGGCATAAAAAGGCACGCCGTTATCAAAAGCCGCCAAGGCTTTTAAATAAGTGCCTATTTTATTGCAGACGTCGCCGGCACTGCTGACGCGGTCTGCACCGACCAAGACCATGTCCACCAAGCCTTGTTGCATAAGATGGCCACCGGCATTATCGCTGATGACGGTATGGTCTATGCCATGTTGAGATAATTCCCAGGCGGTCAGACTGGCACCTTGATTGCGCGGCCTAGTTTCATCCACCCAAACATGCAGCTTTATGCCGGCTTCGTGCGCCGCGTATATCGGCGCCAGCGCGGTGCCGACATCGACGGTCGCCAACCAACCGGCATTGCAATGGGTGAGCACATGGTAGATTTGGGCATTTTTTGGTCTAGTCTGCTGCATGAGCGCCAATCCGTGCTGACCTATGGCTTGATTTTGCAAAACGTCTTCATCAGAAATCTTTTCTGCCTCGGCCCAGGCAATCTGCGCA
>CALFXV010000042.1 GCA_937957775.1 uncultured Methylotenera sp.
ACGAAGATTTGACGCAAGCTGCGGCCCGCATGCGCAAGCATGCGCACAACACGCAGGCGCACACCTTGATTTTTGACTTAGAAGACGGTTGCCGCCAAAAAGAAATGAGCCGCGATTTATTGCGTCAAGAGCTGCCCTTGTTGCGTAAGGTTAACCAAAAAGTGACCATCGCCATCCGGGCTAACTCTTTCCGTACCGATGAATACGAGCAGGACATGCAGTTGGTCAAGGACATGTCGGAATACATAGACGTGGTGATGTTGGCCAAAGCCGGCGAGGCTTACGGCGCGGCTGAAGTGCGTGATTTGTCTAATTTCTTAATAGAGATTAACCCTAACATCACCATACAGCCGATTATTGAGCACCCTAAATCGCTCAAAATTGCCCCAGAATTGTTGCAATACAACACGGTTAAGCACGTGGTATTTGGTATCCATGACTTTTCTAAAGCCATGGGCATACACATCACCCCGGAAAACTGGATAGAAGAGTTGCAGTTCTACATGAACCACTTGATGTTTGATGCACGTATCGCCGGTAAGGGCGTGATAGGGGGCGTGGAAACCTTAATCGGCAGCAACATCATGCCGGAAAAATTCCTGGAACCGCATGACGTGCGCCGTTGGTTGGATTTGCACGGCGATAACGAGTCGCGCATCGTCTACAAGCACGCATGCCAAGAGGCAGCCATGGGCTTAACCGGCAAGCAAGTGATCCACCCAGGTCACATTCATTTATGCAAAACCGCTTACACGCCATCGCCTACCGAAGTGAACCAAAAAGTGCGCATCCTTAAAGCGGCCATCGAAGCCGATGCCTTGCACGGTGGCGCGATTAAATTTGAAGGGGAAATGTTGGATCCACCTATGTTTGGTAAAGCCTTGCAAACCTTGTTGCGCGCGCATGCCTTACAAGCGATCACCCCGGAAGACAAAAACTTTGCCTTACACGTGCTGGAATTATTGCCGGCCCAAGTCATACGCCAAAACTGGCCATACGGCGCCATATTGTAGGTACACGCAGCAGCCTGATTCGGCTGCTTGCACAAAAAACGCTAAAACGGATAGAGGATAGACCATGCAAAAATTTGAAGAATTTCCAGTCTGGCAGTGGGCCGTGCCTAAGCAATTTAATATTGGCGCGGCTTGCACCGATAAGCATTTGCACACGCCGATCGCGCAGACGGTGGCCATGATAGTGGAAGACGATGCGCTGGGCACCTCGCAAATGACTTTTGCCGAATTGGCTAGCCGCACCGATCAGTTTGCCCAATTGTTGCGCAACAGTGGCGTGGCAGCAGGCGACCGAGTGCTGATCCGTTTGCCTAACAGCCTGGATTACCCGATTGCCTTTTTGGGCACCATGAAGCGTGGCGCTATTTCCGTGCCCACTTCCACCTTGCTGACCGCCGAAGAAGTGGCCTACTTGGCTAAAGATTCGACTGCCACGGTATTGGTGACAGACAAGGCAGCGTGGCCGGCTTTGCAAGACCATTTATCCAATTTGCCAAATTTAAAGCGGGTGTTTCTATCCGGTGTCGGAAAGATTCAGCCGCATGCTAGCTTGCAGGTCAGCGATTTAAGCCAAGAATTGGCCGCCATCAGCCATTGCGAAGGCAACCATGCCACGGCCGCCGATGACCCTGCCTACTTGGTTTACACCTCGGGCACCACCGGTTACCCCAAAGGCGTGTTGCACGCCCACCGTGCCTTGATTGGCCGTGAGCCAGCTGCTAAGTATTGGTTTAATTTTGCCGAAGACCAACAAGATCGCATCATGCACTCGGGTAAATTTAACTGGACCTATGTATTGGGGACCGGCTTGATGGACCCCTTGTATTTGGGTAAAACCGTGATCGTGCACGAAGGCAAAAACGATGCCGATTTGTGGACGCGCTTGATCGCTAAACACGCCGCCACCATTTTTGTTGGGGTGCCCACCATATACCGTCAAATCATTCAAAAATCGACGGCTGCTCAGGCCGATGTGCCTAGCTTGCGTCACTGCATGAGTGCCGGTGAGCATTTGTCAGACGAAGTGTTGCAGCAATGGCGTGGCCGTTTCGGACGCGATATTTTTGAAGCCGTCGGCATGAGTGAGTTCTCCTATTACTTAAGTCAAAGTGTGTTTAGACCGATACGCCCTGGTTCCGCCGGCTTCCCGCAACCCGGCCATGCCATACAATTGCTTAACCCCGACACCTTAGAAGCCGTGCCGTCAGGGGAAGAGGGCATGATATGCGTACCCGATAGCGACCCCGGTTTGTTCTTGCGTTACTGGAATCTGGATGAAGAAACGGCCAAGTACAAGCACGATGGCTGGTTCTTTACTGGCGATTACGCGCGTTACGATGCCGACGGTTACATCTGGTTCTTAGGCCGTAAGGACGACATCATTAAGAGCTTTGGCTACCGCGTGTCACCCTATGAAATCGAACGCGTGTATAAATCTCACCCAGCGGTGGCGGATTGCGCAGCGGTGGGCGAGGAGTTGGAAAAAGACAAATTATTGGTGGTCACCTACGTGATCTTGCAGCCCGATGCCACTGTCACGGCCGATGAGTTATTGGCCTTTGGTAAGCAACATTTGGCGGCCTACAAAACCCCAAAAACCGTGTATTTGACCAAGGATTTCCCTCGTACCAAAAATGGTAAAATCCTACGCAAGGACATCAACAACCAAATTGCTTACGCCAAATCAGCTAGGTAAGCCAAGTTAACGCAACGCTAAAGCCAATATGACCACCATCAAACAAAACGATTTTATAGACAGCGTAGCCGATGCCCTGCAGTACATCTCCTATTACCATCCGCTGGATTACATCCAAGCTTTGGGCCGTGCTTATGAAGCCGAGCAGTCGCTGCCGGCCAAGGACGCGATTGCACAAATCTTAAGCAACTCGCGGCTGTGTGCCGAGGGCAAACGGCCGCTATGCCAAGACACCGGCATCGTCGTGGCTTTTGTGCAAATCGGCATGCAAGTAAAGTGGGACGCCCAGTTAACGGTAGAGCAAATGGTCAACGAGGGCGTGCGTCGTGCCTACACCTTGCCTGAGAATAAGCT
>CALFXV010000043.1 GCA_937957775.1 uncultured Methylotenera sp.
GTAAGACCAGTTTGGTAGCGGGAGCCGGTTTATTAGGCCTCTCATTGCCAGCGTTTGCTGAAGGTGCTGCCATTCTTCAGTCTAGCGATTTTGTTGGTATTTCGTTTTGGCTAATCTCAATGGCGTTGATTGCATCAACCGCGTTCTTTTTTCTTGAGCGTGACCGCGTTGCCGGTAAATGGAAAACATCACTAACGGTATCCGGTTTGGTTACCCTTATTGCTGCGGTGCACTATTTCTACATGCGCGACGTTTGGGTGGCAACGGGTTCTACGCCAACCGTATATCGCTACATCGATTGGCTAATTACGGTGCCATTGTTAATGATTGAGTTTTACTTAATCTTAGCCGCCATCGCTAAAGTGCCAGTAGGCGTGTTTTGGCGTCTAATGATAGGTACCTTGGTCATGTTGGTTGGTGGTTATGCCGGTGAAGCAGGCTATTTAGCCGTGATGCCAGCGTTCATCATCGGTATGCTAGGTTGGTTCTACATTCTTTGGGAAATTTTTGCAGGCGAAGCCAGCAAAATTAACGCCGGTCAGGCACCAAAAAATGTGCAATCTGCATTTAGTTTGATGAGATGGATTGTGACCATTGGTTGGGCAATTTACCCACTAGGTTACTACTTCGGTTACCTAACCGGTTCAGATCCTGCAGACAGCATGAAAGCATTAAATATCGTGTACAACCTTGCTGACGTTTTAAACAAGATTGCATTCGGTGTAATCATTTGGTCAGTAGCTGTATCTGAAAGTGAAAAAAAATAATAAGCAAGACTAAGTAGTCATGCAGGTGGGCACGGATTTTTTTGTTAAATACAAAATGATGCGTGCCCACATTTTTTTGGCTAAATAGCCGAGCGCTATGCAAAAATAATGCAGCTGCTTGACCAATGTCAGCTAAGCTTGCCTTGGCTTCGCAGTGGATGATGCAAGCCATTTTATCGCCCTATGCAATCAACATGAATAAACTAGGCTGCCACCGTGCGGCTAATTAAATGGGCAACATAAAGATGACTATTAATCAGTCTGGTCTAGTGATCACCTAAAGTGCAAAAACAGACTAAACAAGCCGTGGTAATCGGCGCTGGATTTGGCGGCATCGCTGCTGCCCTTAGGTTACGAGCAAAAGGTTACCGTGTCACCGTCATCGATCGCAGCCCTATGTTGGGTGGTCGCGCGCAAGTGTTTGTGCGCAACGGTTACACCCACGATGCTGGCCCAACAGTTATCACAGCCCCGTTCTTACTTGCCGAGCTATTTGAACTGTTCGGTGAAAAAATTGAACAACACATTAAGCTGGTACCGTTGACCCCTTGGTACCGCTTCTACTTTCAAGATAAGACCACGTTTGATTATGGCGGCACCTTGGAAGACACCCTGTCGGAAATAGATAAAATAGAGCCCAAAGACAAGGCCGGTTATTTAAAACTGCTGCGGCATTCGCAGGCTATTTTTGACATAGCCTTTACCCAATTATCGGCCAGGCCATTTCACCAATTTTTCTTAATGCTAACGTTGATCCCCAAGTTGATCGTATTAAAAAGCTACGAATCGGTTTGGGCAATGGTCTCCAGGCATTTAAGCCACGCCAAGTTGCGCCTTGCCTTTTCAATACAACCCTTGCTGGTTGGCGGCAATCCGTTTTCAACCACCAGTATTTATGGCTTAATTCATTACCTAGAACGGGCTTACGGGGTCTTTTTTGCCATGGGAGGAACCGGTGCCATAGTCAGTGCACTTAAAGGCCTGATGGAAAGAAACGGCATTTCCATCGTTTTAAACGCGACCGTTAAAAAATTGATGATTGAGCAAGGCCGTGTCACAGGCTTGTTGTTAGAAAATGGCGAACACCACCCAGCCGATTTAATCGTCGCTAATGCCGATGCCACCTACCTGTATCAACACATGCTGGATCAAAAAGATGTAGCGCTGTCCTCTAAAATTAAACTTAAAGTGGCGCATTATTCCATGGGCTTATTTGTGGTTTACTTTGGCGCCACCCGTCAGTATCCGCAGGTGGCGCACCATACTATTTGGTTGGGGAAAACTTACCAATCTTTACTGGAAAATATATTTGATAAAAAAATCCTATCCGAGGATTTTTCACTTTATCTGCATAGACCCACTGCCACTGACTCCAGTTTTGCGCCTGCAGGTTGCGACAGTTTTTATGTACTTTGCCCCGTGCCTAATTTACAAGGCGACATCGATTGGGCCACAGAAGGCGAGCGACTTAAAGATAGAATTATTGATGCGCTGGATAAGACCATATTGCCGGAATTAAAAAAATGCATCACAGACGATTTCTACATGACGCCTAAAGACTTTAAGCAAGATTACTTAAGCACGCATGGCGCGGGTTTTTCCATCGCTCCCTTGTTTAGGCAATCGGCTTGGTTCCGTTTTCATAACAAGGCCGAGGGCATCAAGCACTTATACTTAACCGGAGCCGGAACCCACCCAGGCGCAGGCTTGCCTGGGGTGCTGTGCTCAGCCAAAGTGCTGGACAAACTTATTCCTGCAGAAGCGGATTTTAAATGACACAGCTTGCTAATCAGCAAATCGATTACCTAAAGGAATCCAATCAAGTTTTATCGAATAAGGGTAAAACGTTTTCTTGGGCTAAGTTTTTATTGACTAAAAAACAAGCTAATAGGGCCGTTCGCTTGTATCGATTTTGTCGGTTTATAGACGATTTGGGCGACGAATACACCAGCAAAAAATCGGCCAAACTGGCATTGGATAAAATAACTGATGATTTAAAAAACGGTGCATCAACTGACCCCATCGCTGCCGATGCCATTGCATTGTTTAGTGAGTGCCAAATTGACGTTGGCGTCCCCATTCTATTTATTGAAGGGGTGCTGTCGGATTTGCAGCGAGTAAGAATTAAAAACGAACAAGAATTGATTGTTTATTGTTATCAAGTGGCGGGCACGGTGGGCTTGATGATGAGTAAAATTTTGGATGTGAATGACCCAAGAGCGTTAGCGCATGCTATTGATTTAGGCATAGCCATGCAAATCACCAACATATGCCGAGACGTCACGGAAGACGCCCATCTTAAGCGCCGGTATTTGCCAGCCAGCTTGATAGGCGACTTGGAGCCCGCGCAACTGATTAATCCGGACCTAGCCACGCAAGCTAAATTGCGGACCACATTAAAATCGCTACTGCAGCTGGCAGACCAGTATTACAAGAGTGGTTACGAAGGCCTCTGTTTTATCACCCTGCGATCTAGATTGAGCATTGCCATAGCCTCATCCTTGTATAGGCAAATAGGCCTTATTTTGAAAAAACAACAATACGAATGTTGGCGTTTTAGATCGGTTGCATCGCCCAGTCTTAAGCTGAAATTAAGCTTTAAAATTGTCATGACATCCTTGCTGGATAGGGATTTTTTTAATTACAAAAATCCTCACAAACAATTTTTGCATCTGGCCATTAAAAAGATGCCTTATGTCCACGCCTAGCGCATACGATCTCATTATTATTGGTGGCGGCTGCGCGGGCTTGAGTCTGGCCTCCAATCTAGCCAAGTTGCCTGGTGCCGTGCCTAAGGTGCTGGTGCTAGAGCAGCGCCTGCAATACCGCAACGACAGAACCTGGTGTTTTTGGGACACGGCAAACGCAGCGTGCAAATCTTTGGTGACCCACGCATGGCCAACATTCCGTATTAAAGATACGCAGCAAGACCATGCCTACGATGCCTTAAAGCACCCTTACCTGATGTTGGCGAGTGACGTTTTTTATAATCAAGCCCTGGCGGACATTGATCGTTGCTCGAATACTCAGCTGTTGCTGGGTGAAGAAATCATAGGCGCAGCCGTAAAAGTAAACCAAGCATGGCAGGTCAAAACGGCAAGTGGCGAGTACTCCGCTAAATGGCTAGTGGATACCCGCCCACATCGCGATACGATGGAAAGCGATTCGGTTCTTTGGCAGTCTTTTTTTGGACAAGAAATAGCCTTGGATGAGGCCCATTTTGATGGCGATCAATGCGTGCTCATGGATTTTGACGATGGCTTTGCAAACGGCTTGGCCTTCGTCTATTTTTTACCCACATCGTCCAAGCAAGCGCTGATTGAATACACGGTATTTTCTGAGTATCGCTATAACAAGGAAGCCTTGCAGTCTATGCTTATGCAGGCGGTCGAAAAATACACAGGCCAAATAGCGCATCGAGTCGTGAGGGAGGAGTGCGGTGTGTTGCCTATGGGCAATAAGCGCATACTGGCGCATCAGGACCCTAGCTACGTCTTTTCTGGTTTGTACGCAGGAGGAGCGCGGCCCAGTTCAGGTTATGCCTTTCAACGCATCCAAGCTTGGGCTCAGGCCTGTGCCGTGAGCTTGGTTGAGCAGAATCGATTGCTGCCATTTGCAAAAGACAAATGGCTACAACGGTTCATGGACGATTTATTTTTATACGTCATTAAAAGTCAGCCTAAAATGGCTAGCACCTTATTTAAGGCCTTGTTCAAGCATTGCCCGCTTCCGGCTTTAGTAAGATTTATGTCGGATCAAGCCAGTTTGTATGACGCTTTTTGTGTCATGAAGTCCTTGCCAACTATTCTGTTTATTCAATCCTTACCGCGTTATCTGCTGCACAAGCTACGCAAACATTAAGGTCGAATTGAATGAATAAATGGCTGCACATGCAAAGTAATCTACTCATATTGATGGGGCTGTTAGTGGCTTTTTTTGCCCATGGCATGGGCCTGCAAGTTCAAGCTAGCTGGTTGTTTGTCTCGCTGGGCGCCATCGTTTTGCTGGGGGTGCCGCATGGCTCTTTGGATGTGCTTTTTGCCCTTCGTGCTTACGAGCTAAACAGCTTGAAGACTTGGGTCGTTTTTTTAATGGCCTATTTGCTGGTTGCCATGGGCATCATTTTGCTATGGTTGCTGTTGCCGGTTTGGTTTTTTATCGGCTTTTTGATTTTTTCTGCCTTGCATTTTTCAGACGACTTAAATACCCCTAATCATATGTTGATAAAGCTAAGTTATGGGGCCGCGGTGATTTGTTTACCCAGCATCGTGCACGGTGAAGCGCTGGTTGGCTTGTACGCCTTATTTGTTGACGCCAGCGTCGCTCACCGTATCGTGACCGTAAGCCAATGGCTTAACTACCCCATTCTATTTTTAATGGGGATCCTGTTATTTAATCGGCAGATAAACATTAGGGAGAAATTGGATGCGTATGCGGTCTTAGCCATCATGACCTTGTTGCCGCCTATATTGGCTTTTGCTGTCTATTTTTGTTTAATGCACAGTGCCCGCCACTTGATAAGAAGCCATGCCTTCTTTGGCAAGTTAAATGCCCGTCTTTTTATCATGGCACTGGTCTTGCCTACTTTAGCGGTCATCATCATGGCATGCGCTGTTTGGTTTTTTACCACAACGCGCACCTTTGAATCAGACTTGATCAGAATGGTCTTTATTGGGCTGGCTGCCCTGACTTTTCCGCATGCTTGGGTGCTTAAACAATCCAAGTTTACTGCGCAATTTCGTAAATAAATCCCATAATTAGCCTGTGAGGCTAGGAAAGTAAGCAAAATGAAATTCGCGGCAGTGCTATTATCGGTCATCACCCTATTATTTAGCGCAGACAAGGCCATGGCCACAGAAGAAGCAAAATACAGCCTCATCGAAAAAGATGGCGCATTTGAAGTGCGTGCCTACGACAGTAAAATCATTGCTGAAGTCATGGTTGAGGGGGACATGAGCGATGCCACCAGCGCAGGGTTTCGCTTATTAGCCGACTACATTTTTGGCAACAACACAGCGGCTTCTGGTAGAAGCGAAAAAATCAGCATGACCACGCCGGTAACGGTGGAGAACCGGTCAGAAAAAATAGCCATGACCGCCCCGGTGGCCATACAATCCGAACAAAAAGGTTGGCGTGTGTGGTTTGTAATGCCTAGACACTACACCTTAGCGACGCTCCCTAAACCCAACAATCCGCTAGTGGTGATCAAGCCCATCGCATCTAAGCACTATGCCGTGTTGCGCTTTTCTGGATTAGTGGACGACGAAAAAAAGCAGGCTAAAGAAAAAGAGCTGAGAGCTTGGCTGACTGCTAAACGTATGACCAGCAACGGTCAAGCAGAGTTGGCACGCTATAACCCACCCTGGACCTTACCCTTTTTAAGGCGTAACGAAGTGTTGTTGGAAATAACCAGCGACTAATGCAAGGTAAAAAAGAGGGGCACTGTTTAAGGTGCCCCGAGTTGAGATGCTATCTCAAGGAGAGATAAGGCTTATTTTAAATTTTGTATATGACAGCAATATGAAAAGTACAAGATTGAAAAGAGGCGATTGGTTAGTGTCATAAATGTGTAACCTACGCGGCAATTAAAATCGATACACTCACCCTTGTTAGAAATAACTAAACAAGGGAGTGAGCATGAAAATTAAACCGCCGGCCGACGAATACTTAGAAAAAGCCAAAGAATTAAGCGAAGACGAATCGCAACGTCTATTGAGCAGAATGCGCGGAAAGCCAGCTCGAAAATTAGAAGATAAAAAACTAAGTACACTAGAGGCATTGGCCATACAGCTAGAGATAGACGACGAATTGTTGTCAGAATGGCGCAAAAATATGTTTGCCATTAAAGAGAAGGAAGCTAAAAAAGCCGCTAAGGAAGCAGAAGCCAAAGAGAAATCGGAAAAACAAAAGGCAGAGAAGTTAAATAAAGGAAAAAATTAAGGCCAAACCAAGCCGGCTATCAGCAAACCGGCCGGCTTTAAGTGAGCGTTTTTTAATCAAGCACCGGCAAATTATTGCGGGTGCTTTTTTATTCTGCGGTCGCTTCTTTAATCCAATGAAGCAGCGGTGCCCATTGCTCCATGTCTTGGGCAACCAAGGATGGGCGCATATCGAACAAGCCTATGCCTAATTCGGCTGCCGTGGCATAAACTTGTGCGTTTCTGAGGTAAGTGAGCACCGGGAAGCCGGTTTCTTCCATGAAATCGGCTAGGGTGGCGGCGGCGTGGGTGCGGCTGTTGACTCGCATGCCGACCAAGGCGACAAAGGTTTTGTTTTTCCGCACGGCTTTTTCTTCGGCTAAGCGATCAAGAAAATCGCTGCTGGCGCCCATGTCAAAAGCCGACGGTTGGATAGGCACAATCACGCAATCGGCATGCTTGACGGCGTCGGCCAACTTTTCATCGCGCAGGCCGGCGGCCGTGTCAGTGACCACCCAAGTGGCGCCGTTTGATTTTTCTTTAGTGTGCGCGTTGTAGCTGTGTATCAAGGGTAAGTCGGCCGGCCTTCTGCTTAGCCATTGTGCCGACGACTGTTGCCTATCCAAATCGTGTAGCAGCACCCTGTGCCCTGCAGCGGCTAGGTATGAGGCCAGATTGGTGGCTAAGGTTGTTTTGCCTGCCCCACCCTTGGAATTGGCAATCAATATGTTTTTCATTTTTTGCATCCTATTTCATCTGCTTTAGGCGAACATGGATAACAAATACACCAGCATGAGGGAGGGCATGAATCCCCACTCTACTAACCAAACCAATACGCTCCATTTATTCATTTCTAAGCCCATCACACGGACCACAGGTCCTATAGCTTGTTTAGTGTAGTGCTTGAATATGAAATAAATATGATGGCCGCTACAAATGCAGTGTAGTTAGTGTGAGCTTTTTTTGATCAAGCTATCGTGAGCAAGCATGCCGATCACCATAGACAGCACAAACAAGCCGGCTTGTGTTGATCCCGTGCCTAGAGCGACCAGTGCCGGTCCTGGGCAAAAGCCTGCTAGTGCCCAGCCAGCGCCAAACAATAAGCTGCCGATTACCAACTCTTTGCTAAGGTGGGTGGTGCCGGGTAAATGCACCGGTTCGTTGAATAGCGTTAGTTTTTTATTGGCCATGTAACGAAAAGCGAAAAATGCAATGCTGATGCCGCCCACCATGACAAAGACCAAACTTGGGTTCCAATTACCCGCAATGTCCAAAAAGCCGATGATGTTGGCCGGATTGGTCATGCCGGAGACAATCAAGCCCAGTCCAAAAATAAGCCCTGCTAAAAAGGTGACGGTATTTTTCATGGTTTAGCTCGCGTGCAAAGTAAGGTAAGTTGTGACACAGCCCGCCGTCATAAAGCTGACGGTAGCCACCATGGAGCGCAAGGATAAGCGGCTTAATCCGCATATGCCGTGACCGCTGGTGCAACCCGATCCCATGCGACTGCCGAAGCCTACCAACAGCCCTGCCATAATCAGGGTGGGGTTGCTGGCAGCGATGCTGGCCGGTGGTAAGGCGGCGATAAGTGGATAAATGGTGCCGGCGCTAATTAAGCCTAGGAGGAATAGAATGCGCCAAGCAGCTTCTTGGCTAAACAAATGCGTTGGTTTAATGACGTAGGCAAGGATGCCGCTTATGCCGGTAATTTTGCCGCTAAACAACAGCAACATACTGGCGCCTATGCCTAGCATCAAGCCTCCAGTTAGCGCGCTTCCTGGGGTGAAATGCAGCCAATCAATGCTGAGTTGCATGGAGGAGTCTCTGTTAAATATAGAATTATTGTAGCAAATACATTTTTATATAACTATATACTCATGTAATATAAACAAACAGTTTTATTTGAGGGGACCAGTGATGCAATTAGATGACCAAGCTTACGCGCGCATAGCCAAATACTTTCAGCTCTTGGCTGAACCCATGCGCCTAAAAATACTAAACGGCCTGCGCGATGGCGAGAAAAACGTTAGTGAGTTAGTGGCGTTATCCGGTGGCACGCAAGCCAATGTGTCCAAGCACCTCACCATGTTAAGCGCGGCCAATTTAATTCAACGCGAGGCTCGAGGCACCAAAGCCTATTACAGCATTGTGGACCAACAAATTTTTGACTTGTGTGGTTTGGTTTGCGGTCAATTGGCCATGCAAATGAGCACGGCAGCCGCCGCCAACGAAACCTTTATTTCAGCCATGAAAAGCCAGGCTAACTAATAATAAAAAAGGGAGTTAACATGATTTTTAAACAGTTTTTTGAGCCCGATACCTGCACCTTTACCTATTTGCTAGCCTGTGAAAAAACCAAGCAAGCGGTCTTGATAGATACCGTGGAAGCGGAAGTGCCGACTTATATGCAAGCGCTGGCTGAGCAAGATTTGAAGTTGGTCTATACCCTAGAAACCCATGTGCATGCTGACCACGTGACTGGGGCCGATAGCTTGCGCCAAAAGCTAGGCAGCAAGAGTGTGGTGCACCGCGATGCCGGTGCCATGTGTGGCGATTTGCTAGTGACTGACGGGGTGCACTTGATAGTGGGCAGCTTGGATTTAGAAGTGCGCTATACCC
Source organism: uncultured Methylotenera sp. (assembly GCA_937957775.1). GTDB lineage: Bacteria > Pseudomonadota > Gammaproteobacteria > Burkholderiales > Methylophilaceae > Methylotenera. Next base: position 9,305 of record CALFXV010000043.1, read on the forward strand.
CAGGCCACACCAACGGATGCATCAGTTTCTTTGCCGGTGACCGTATATTTACCGGCGATTCCTTGTTAATTGGTGGTTGCGGCCGGACGGACTTTCAAAGTGGTGACTCCGGTATGTTGTACGACAGCATACACGCGCAAATTTTCAGTTTGGCCGACGACGTCATTATCTACCCTGGCCACGATTACAACGGCAACAAGCAATCCACCGTGGGCAACGAGCGCAAAAACAATAAACGCTTGGGCGACCACAGAAGCCGTGAGGATTTTATTAAAATCATGAGTGAGCTTAAATTGGCTTACCCAAAATACATAGACGTGGCACTGCCAGCGAACCAAGCTTGCGGTCGTGTTGTGCCTGCACAAGCCGCCTAAGAGCGGGCTAAATAATATAATGATGGGATGCAGAAAATGAAATTAGCGAATTTTGCAAAAGGCGTATTGGTTGCAGATCAAATTTTGCCTGAGGATTTAAATGACCTTGCGGCCCAAGGCATTAAAACCATCTTTTGCCATAGGCCCGATGGCGAAGGCGCAGATCAGCCTAATTTTGCGGAAATTGCTCAAGCGGCTAAAAAGCTAAAAATCAAAACGCATTATTTGCCTGTGGTGAGCGGCAAGATTTCTGACGCCGATGTCAGCGCTTTTGCACAATTATTTAAAGAGGCGCAACAGCCGGTATTAGGCTATTGCCGTTCAGGCATGCGCGCCGCGTCGCTGTGGGCCTTGAGCCAAGGTGCTAGCCTAGGTTTGGCGCAAACCTTGGAAGCGGGCAAGCAAGCCGGTTTTGATTTATCTGGATTAACCCAACGCATCATTGGCACGCAAGCAAGCAATGCCAATGTTATCCACCATGAAGTGGTCATTATTGGGGGTGGCGCCGCAGGGGTAGCCGTGGCGTCTAGCTTGTTGTCGCGAAACAGCAAATTGGATGTGGCCATCATTGATCCGGCCGATACGCATTATTACCAGCCGGGTTGGACCATGGTAGGCGGCGGTGTCTTTAAACCGGCCACCACGGTTAAAACCATGGCCTCGGTCATTCCATCCAAAGCCAAATGGATACAAGCGGCAGTGGCTGGCTTTGAGCCAGATGCGAAACAAGTTAT
>CALFXV010000044.1 GCA_937957775.1 uncultured Methylotenera sp.
TTGCTGATTTTAAGGGCATCGAATACTTTAGATTGGATGTCTTGTTTGTGGATACGCACTGAACCGCCACCCACTTCCCAACCGTTTAACACCATGTCGTAGGCTTTGGATAAGGCTGCACCCGGATTGCTGACCAACAAATCTTCGTGGCCGTCCTTAGGCGCGGTAAACGGATGGTGCAAGGCTGCCCATCTGTCGTTTTCTTCGTCGTGCTCAAACATGGGGAAATCCACCACCCATAATGGCGCCCAAGCACGGCCATCGACGTGACCTTTGTCATGGCCGACTTTAAGGCGAAGCGCACCCAAGGCTTCGTTCACCACTTTGGCTTTATCTGCACCGAAGAAAACGATGTCGCCATTTTGCGCACCGGTTCTATCTATGATGGCCTGCAAGGCAGTGACATGAATGTTTTTAACGATAGGGCTTTGCAAGCCTTCTTCGTTTAATTTGGTGATGTCGTTAATCTTGATGTAGGCCAAACCTTTTGCACCGTAAATTTTGACAAATTCGGTGTAAGCATCAATTTCGCTGCGGGCAATGGCCGCGCCATTAGGCACGCGCAAAGCCGCCACACGGCCACCAGCCATGTTGGCCGCACCAGCAAACACTTTAAAATCCACGTCTTTCATGACGTCAGACATCTCGGTGATTTCCAAGGTGACGCGCATGTCCGGTTTATCCGAACCATATCGGTTCATGGCTTCATGGAATGACATGCGGGGAAAGCTGGCAGGCAAATCGACGTTTTGCACTTTTTTCAGCATTTGCCTGATCATTTCCTCAACGATGTCCATGATTTCGTTTTCGGTCATAAAGGAGGTTTCAAGGTCGACTTGCGTGAATTCAGGCTGCCTATCGGCACGCAAATCTTCATCGCGGAAGCATTTGGTAATTTGGAAATATCGATCAAAACCCGACACCATTAGCAATTGTTTAAATAACTGCGGGGATTGCGGTAAGGCAAAAAACTGGCCGTCGTGCACTCGGCTAGGCACCAAGTAATCACGCGCACCTTCTGGGGTAGAGCGGGTTAACATCGGTGTTTCGACTTCAATAAAACCGTTTTCATCTAAGTAATCGCGCAAAGTTTTCGCCACGCGGTAACGCAACATCATGTTTTTTTGCATGGCTGGGCGACGCAAATCGATGTAACGGTGTTCCAAGCGCACGGTTTCCGTGAGGTTCTCGTCGTCCAACATAAATGGCGGTGTTAGCGAGGCATTGAGCACTTCAATTTCCGTGGCGATCATTTCCACTTCGCCGGTGGCTAAGTTGGCATTGGTCGCGCCTTCTGGTCGAGCCCGCACTTCGCACACCACTTTCAAGACGTATTCACTGCGCACGCTTTCGGCAATGGCAAAAGCGGCTTTAGCATCGGGGTTCACGACTATTTGCGCCAAGCCTTCACGGTCACGCAAATCGATAAAGATCACGCCACCATGATCACGGCGACGGTGTGCCCAACCGCATAAAGTAACAGTTTGGCCTATGTGTTGGCGGTTTAAATGGCCGCAATAATGGGTACGCATCATAAATAAAGTCTTGTTAAATAGTCGTTAAAAATTAAAAAATCATGCCTACAGGTTGACCTGCTGAGCACTTGGTTTAGGTGGCGGCGCCACCACCCCCATGGAGATAATGTATTTCAGCGCTTCGTCCACGCTCATGTCGAGCTCGATCACGTCTTTGCGCGGCAACATCAGAAAGAAACCGCTGGTCGGGTTAGGCGTCGTGGGCACGTAGACGCTGAGGTGTTCACCGTCGAGCTTGCCAGCCACTTCGCCCACGGGCGTGCCTGTTTGAAACGCGATGGTCCAAATACCTGCGTGGGGATATTGCACCAACAAGGCTTTGCGAAACGCGTTGCCATTGCTGGAGAACAAGGTGTCCGACACCTTCTTGACGCTGGTGTAAATCGACTTGACGATGGGAATGTGGGTGAACAACTTGTCCCACT
>CALFXV010000045.1 GCA_937957775.1 uncultured Methylotenera sp.
GTAGAAACCAGCATCCATTGTTTTCAAATCAACTAAGATTTGGTTTTTTGGGAATTTAGCACGTAATGTTTCTAGCAATTTAATACCGTTGTGCTTGATGCATGGTGTACCAATTTCAAGAATATCAACGTGCGGTGCTACTAATGTAGCTAAAGCAACGGTGCCGTCAAAGTCTAATGAATCTAAAGCCATTTGGGTTAATGCCATGGTGTTTCTCCGTTTAATAATTTTTTAAAATGATACAAATTTATTGCTATTTTAGTAATAAAAGCCGTTCAAAATGGCTTAAGCCCCGATGGTGCTACAGGCCGTCATTAAGGCTTTTACACTGCAATTCTTGTCTTACAAAAAACTGGACACTTATAGTAAATGTCCAGTAAACATATGTCAATTCTAAACTTAGCGTATTACGGTTTTATTACAAAATACTTACACTAAGCCCAGACTTAAACTTGGGCTTATAGTTTTTCGCTTAAAGCTGCTTCCAGTTTGTTTTGATCAGCCACAAAACCACGTATGCCTTCTGCTAATTTTTCAGTAGCCATGGCGTCTTGGTTCAACTCAAAACGGAACTCTTCTTCAGTTAACTTAGCACCCGGTTTTTTCGTTGCGCCATTGTCTTTCAATACTTGCACCAAATTGCCTTCGGTTGCCGCTAAATCTTGTAACAAATTAGGCGAAACGGTTAAGCGATCGCAACCTGCCAAAGCAATCAATTCACCGGTATTGCGGAATGACGCACCCATCACCACGGTCTTGTAACCGTGCTCTTTGTAATATTGGTAAATCGCACGTACTGAAACCACGCCTGGATCGGTTTCCTGTGTGTACTCTGTACCTGGGTTTTTAGCTTTATACCAATCTAAGATGCGGCCAACAAACGGTGAGATCAAGAACACGCCGGCTTCTGCACAAGCACGTGCTTGACCAAAACCGAACAACAAGGTTAGGTTACATTGGATGCCTTCTTTTTCTAAGATTTCACCGGCTTTAATGCCTTCCCATGTTGAAGCCAATTTGATCAACACACGGTCTTTGCTCACGCCAGAATCTTGATACAACTTGATCAATTTACGGCCTTTAGCCACCATTGCATCCAAGTTGAATGATAAGCGCGCATCCACTTCAGTTGAAATGCGACCCGGCACTACTTTAGTGATTTCAGTACCGATTAACACGGCTAATTTGTCTGCCGCATTATCAATTTGCTCGGCTTTAGAACCGCCTTGCGCTTTAGCGTAGGCAATGGCCGTTTCAATAAGTGGCGCGTATTGTGGCAATTGGCTTGCTTTTAATACTAAAGATGGGTTGGTTGTTGCATCCACAGGCTTAACTGATTTGATTGCTTCAACATCACCGGTGTCTGCCACGATGGTGGTCATAGCCTTTAATTGGTCTAATAAATTTGCCATTACTTGCCTCCTGAAAATTAACTTGAAATCAGCTGATGCTGCAGTCTTATATAAAATCTAGTGAAATATTATATCTGAAAATTGCCCTCAGGCGTTAGCCTAGCGCATTTAACTTGGCTGCTTTTGCCAAACGCAAACTTAAGCCTAGGCTGTGCCTAACCGTTGCAATTGATAAGCCAACAGCGTGGCCACCGTTAGGTCGGCGCTGGTGCCAGGATTAATACCACGTCGCTTTAATGACGCATCCCACTTCAGTAATGGCGTTTGCATTAACTTGGGATTGTTAGTCTTTGCGTAATCCACTTCGATGGCTTGCGCCTCAAAACAGATTGCCTGCGCCATGTTTATGCCATGTTTACGCACAATATGGCTATCCGGGTGCCGCGCTAGAAATGCCAGATAGACTGCCGTCGTCGCCCATACCTCACTATTTACTTTAGCCTGATCCTGCCAGGCTTGTTTGGCCGTCAAAAAACGCGGCAAGGCATCACAAAAAATAGTGTCGTAATTGTTTGCGTATTGCCATGCAATGAAATCCCTATCAGCTGCTGCGAGCATCAACTCTTTGAGGTTAACCCCTATCTCAGCCTGCACATCGTGCTTAGTCGCACTGCCCAAACCCGCTGGCTTAGCTAGCATAATGGCCTGCGCCGCCAATGCGCCGTCGTCCACCGACAACTCGTCTAGGACCCGCGCTAAATTATGTGCCAGGTCCAATTCCGTAGATGGCGATAAAGCGGCATGCACGAGTGGCGCGCACAATAAAATCAATCCTAGATTGGTGTTCATGCCCACCGCTGACTGTGTAGCCTTAACCGCTTGCAATATGCGCTCACCCACGGACAAGTCTGCTTGCGAAATAAGCTCGGCCGTGGCGTCGGCGCTCTTGATAAAATCGTGCACCGTCATGCCATGGCCATCGGCAAACACATGCACGTTACCAGGCTTAATGGCTTGCAATTCACCTATGCAGGCATTCCGATAAGCCTGTGCAACCACAGCAGGACTTATTGGCTTGCAGCGCACGGTAGTTTGACCAAAAAATCGTCCACCAACAACTGGGCGATATTTTGCTCAGTCACGCTCTGCAAGCCCTTCCAGGCCGGCATGCTGTTTACTTCCAACACATAGTATTCGCCGCTTTGCGCCTGCATGATGTCTACCCCACAGTAATCCATATTAAGCGCTGATGCCGCCGCTAAGGCTAAATCCGTCATGGCTTGATTGGCCACATAAGCCTTGGCTAACCCCCCGGAAGCCAGATTATTCAACCAAGCCGCACCACTTCGTTTCATGCTGGCCACCACCCGACCAGCAATCACAAATACCCGGTAATCATGGCTGGCGCCGCCATCGGCATCAGTTGGCGGCGTAATCAATTGCTGAAAATAATAGACCCCATCGACAAACTGCTGCATGGGCACAGGCAAGGCCTCCGCAAAAGGTAGCTTACGCACGCCCAAGCCTTGCGATCCGAACAAGGGTTTGATCACCAATTGCTGTTGATTAGTCTGCGCCTCTTGCCGTATTTGTTGTGCCTGCTGCCTGGATTCGCAAACCCAAGTAGCCGGCGTCTTGATGCCATGCAGCCCAAGCAAAAAACTGGTCATAGCCTTGTCCACCGCCCGCTCTATAGCCTTGCCGTCGTTGTATACAAGCACGCCCTGCATGGCCAGCATGTGCAACACATTTAAGCGCGTCACCACTTGCTGCAAGCTGCCACCAGCCACCCCACGAACAAAAACCGCTTGCGGCAATGCCGTGTGGCCAGGAATGCTTATCGCCGGACTTGGACCCGCCATATTGATCAGGCAATCGTGCAATGGCACACAATGCGCATCAATGCCGCGCGCCTTGAAAGCCTGAATGAGTTGCGCGCCGTGCCAACCGGCCTCATCGGTAAATATCGGGATTTGCATTCAGTCTAAATTAACTTCAGTCGGAAAAAGACTGCGTCAGCAAAGCGGCGTTTAACTGCCCTGCTGCAAAAACAGTGTTCGTTTGACGGTTGCTGATGACCACCTGCGCTGGCGAAAACAGCATGGGGTCTATTTTATAAAAGTCCATATTGGCCGCTTTAAATACCTCAGCAAAAGTTAGGCCGTAATCTTTGGAGGCACAACTGGGTAAACGAGTGGCTAATGACTGGGCAGCAGCATCATCGCAATCGACCAGCAAATTGACCGTGCCGCCGAAAAGAATAGCATCGTTGGTGCGACCCATGTCGGTCATAAAATCCTTGGCCACTGGCGGCAATACCGCCACGCCGCTGCCACTGACGATATTGCTCAAAGGAAAATGCAGGGTATGGGCTTTATGCAAGGCCACTTCCAATACCCGAGCGACAATTTGCACCACGCCGGCAATGCTGGTGGTGGGAGTTAGAATGATGGTCAAGTTGGCTGCCGGCAACTGCGTGTCTTGCAGCACCTTGGCTATCACTTGCTCAGGTGGCATGCGATCGGTTTCCAAGATTAAACAAGTGGACGTGGCAGTATCTTTATAAGCCAGTTCGGCGAACAAATCTTCTCGCCGAGCCAAGGCGCGGGCCGGCCCCGAGCCCAATGCATAAAATCCCTCGTGACTCAAAGCCCAGCCTGCGTATTGACTGGCTAAACAGGCCAAAACCGGCTGCTCGGATGTCACGCTAATCGCTGTCGGCCAATTAAGAGACGGTTTAAATCGCTGATCCGTTTGAAACTCCACGCGGGCTAAGCCACCTAGGCATACTTCCGCAATTAAACGCCCGGCTTCCAAACTACCCGCATGGGCTATGCCCGCATCGATTATGCGGCAACCAAGCTGGTGCTGCGTCACGCCTATATTTAAAGCCGACGCATTCGCTAGCAGCGTAGCCAACAAAGGCGCGCTTAACTGGTTCACACTCACATGCACGGGCACGCTAGAAGGGGCTTGCATCTTCATCTTCTTTCAAACAATTAGCCAATAAATTGTTGAGCATTTTAACTCGAATTGCCAGCAATTGCTTTGCCGCGTCTGCCTTGTCGGCCGAGGCCAAGACCGTACATATGGGCTCACCCGCATGTATCTGGGTCGATGATTGAGGGGATGGGCAGTCTTGCACCCATTCTGGCCAAGCAAAGTTGGCTGGAATACGCAAGGGCAAGGCACCGTAGATAACTGATTGCGCCACACTGCCGGATTTTACGGTAACGGACGAAGGCAAAGCATAACTTTGGTCTTGCGTGCAAGCGGCGACGTGCATGGCCAATAAATTTAACTCGCCATCAGCCGTTTCATACAAACCCACACTGGCACTTAAACGCGGATTGATCTCCAACACATAAGCCACGCCATCTTGCAGCACGGCATCCAAACTGTTTAAACCCAATAAGGAAAATTCGGCCGTCAATTGCTGCACCGCCTTCAAGAGTTGATCTTGCACACTTGCGGGCAAATCAATTTGACTAACCACCCCACCGTAGCGGTAGGGCAAGGCCTCGGTCGGCGCCAGCATTAATTCATTAAACCCCACCAGTGCAGCCTGCTGAGCATGGGCTAGAAACAACACCGACACCGGCAAGCCATGGAGTTTCTGCTGCGCATAGTGTTGCTTATCCAGCGACACTTTTGCATTGCTGTAGGGTTGAACATGGCTGCCTCCGCTGCCTCCTACAGCCTTAACTAAGCCATCTAACGGCAAGCTTGCATTAGCCTGCGTCCAGGTTTGAGGGTAAGCCACGCCCAATCGTGCACAAGCGGAGAAAAAAATCCGCGGGGACTTAACACTAGTCAGCGTCGCCGGGAGGTTACCCAGCAAGGGGATGCGTTTGGTGATCTCAGCCAACAAAGTTGGTTGTGCTTCAAAGCCACTGCCGTAAACAAAACCGATATAGCGATTGGGATCAAGCGTATCGATAATAGCTAGCAAGGCATCGGCTTGAAAGCCATCATTATCAAAAGGCGCAACCGCTGTCATGTTGGCCATCGCCTGCGTTTGGCTATCAGCAAAGCCATCGATGGCACTGACCTTAAAACCAGCCTGCACTGCCGCAGCCACAAAAGGCCGAGCAGAAAGCGCGATAATCAATAAGGCTGGACTGAACAAATGCGGCGGTGAAACAGCTTAATGCGGCTGCAGGATGTCGCGGGCAAGCTTAAATGCCGCATTAAATTCCAAGTACAAAGGCTGGTCGGACGTGGTCATTTGCTTTAACAGTTGCATTTGCGTTTGATACTTAAGCTGGCCTACGGCTAAGGCACCAACTGCGAACGCCCTACCGTTTAATATTAGCTGCCCATCCATGTCCGATCTGATGCCATCCACCTCCGAGGGTGGCACGGCATTGACATCCACCAAACCTGCTAAGTTTTTGGCTTGCTGCAATTGCGATTGACTAATCAGCCGCACGCCAGCGGCCGCTGCGCACACCAGCAATTCCGCCTGCTCCAAGGCCTGTTCTTTCGCCTGCTCCGTCGTTCCGTCCATCACCTGCATGGACAATTGGTATTGGCTATTCCAACGCGCCACTTTTTCCGTCAGGGTCGACACCGATTTGTGCAATAGCAATTGCACCTGCATGCCTAATTGCGCCGCGATAATCGCCACGCAACCACCAACCGGTCCGTTGGCACCGAAAATGCACAGCGTCTTACCCGCCAACGCTTGATCAAATTGCTGCTTTAAATGCCATTCCAATTTAGCCACGATAGCCGCAGCGGTAGTAAACGCGCCTGACGGGTCTGCAAAAATGGAACAGGCAAAAGGCTGGAACATGGTTTTTTTGGCGGCCGCCATCATGGCCAAAGCCAGATCAATATCGCGCCCGCCTATAAATAAAGCTTCCCGCTTAACGCCTGAAGGGCTACGGGAAAAAATAGCGTCTTGGGCCAAGCCTGCTACCTCAGCAAGCTCCAGATTGGTGTATGGCATGATTTTATCAAAGCCTGCATCAATAGCCATGTTGACGTCAAATGGACTGGCATTTTTAGCCGTGGTCAATAAATGCAAAATACTGGGTTTTATGGTCTGCATGGTCTGCCGTTTCTTTGTAGTTTAGCCTGCTTAAATAACACCTTAATCAACTGCATCGGATAATTGGGCACCGCGATTATAGCCGCTGCAGATTATCCAACTAAGCCCAGTTTGTGCAAACTTGGTTTTCAACTGGCTCAAGTGCGCTTCAGCCGATGCCGCATCGGCAAAAACCGCAAAGCCGGTTGGCCCCCATGAGCTCTGGCCAAAGCAAGCAACGCCAGACGCCGACAAATATTGCAATACCGCCGCCACCTTGGCACTGGCATAACGACCGCCTTGCACGGGAGCAAAATAATCGCCCACGTGCGACTGCAGCACTTGTATCGCCTGGCCAAAAGCAGACAGATCACGCTCCAGCAAAGCCGGCATCGCTTGCATTAAGACATGCCGACACAAATGCGCAGCCAAGCCTTCTGAAAATGGCGGCAACTGATCAAAGGCAGCACGCTCATGCTCACCGTGTACGCCGGCCAAGTTGTTGTCTAGCACCAACAGAATGCGCCAATCTTCAGGGAAATCGTAGCGCGCTAATAAGGGTGGGATGCCTTGACTACCTGCCTCCATGCGGCGACCACCGTCTATCAACAGCCCGCCATGGTCAAATGCCGCAATACCTACGCCTGAGCGCTGCCCTCTGCCGCTTAACACCGCAAGGTCTTTAGTGCTTAAATTCAATTGAAATAAATGGCTAATGGCCGCCCCTATAGCCAATGCCAACTGCGTACCCGAACCCAATCCGGCATGCTCAGGCAAGCCTTGAACAAGCTCAAGCTTAAGGGCGGAATGCAGCTTTAATCTAGCCATCAACGATTGGGCCATGGCCAAAGCACGGGCGTTAGCTGCAGACTCGGCCGACCAAGTCTCAGCTAGGCTTAATGTCAGGGTTTGCAAGGGTGCCGACAAGCTTAATCCTATGCCGCCGTATAGGCGGCCCAAGCCCCCATGCAAATCAAAAAAACCCATGTGCAAACGCCCACGGCTGGTCACTTTAACTTGCTTGGCCTGGCTTAATTGCATAGGTATTAATCGCTGTTTTTGTCTGCTGTTTTGTCTAGAGTGTGCTGGCGGGCATGATTGTCACGACCCATGGTTTAAGGCATTTTAGACTAGCGGATTAATTTTTGATAGGTTTATGCTTTTGTAGTCTTAATTTTCAACCCTAGTATGCTATTTCAGGTGACAGCACCTGACAATTTAGGCAAAATGTTAATTAATCATAATTTACCCGTAGTTAGAACACCTAAGGAACTCACATGTCTGCCCACGTTATTCCATTTGAAAAATTAAGAAACGTCGATGTACCTTCTGTAGGCGGTAAAAACGCCTCCTTAGGTGAGATGATTTCTCAGCTGTCGGCAAAGGGCGTGCGTGTTCCAACCGGCTTTGCCACCACAGCCGACGCCTATCGCGAATTTTTAAAGGTGAATGGCTTAGACGTTAAAATCAATGCTGCCTTAGAATCACTCAACGTAGACGACACCCAAGCCTTGGCGGTATGCGGTAAACAAGTCCGCGAATGGATTATGGCCGCTCCTTTCCCAGCCGCTTTAGATAAAGCCATTGCCGAACACTACGAGAACCTGATTGCCAAATCCGGTAAAGGCGCAACCTTCGCCGTCCGCTCCTCCGCTACCGCAGAGGATTTGCCCGATGCGTCGTTTGCCGGTCAACAAGAATCTTTCTTAAACATACACGGCCTAGACAACATCCTGCACGCCATCAAAGAAGTGTTTGCTTCCTTGTACAACGACAGAGCCATCTCCTACCGTGTGCACAAAGGCTTTGTGCACGCTGATGTCGCTCTATCGGCTGGCGTTCAGCAAATGGTGCGCAGCGACATCGGCTGCGCCGGCGTCATGTTTACCATAGACACCGAATCCGGTTTTAAAGACGTGGTCTTCATCACTTCGTCCTACGGCTTAGGCGAAACCGTGGTGCAAGGTGCCGTCAACCCAGACGAGTTTTACGTACACAAACCTACCTTAGCGCAAGGCAAAGCTTCCATCGTGCGCCGCACCATGGGTTCAAAATTGATCAAAATGGTGTTCTCGGACGCCACCCAAGCCGGTAAAAGCACCCACACCATAGACGTGGATGCGGCTGACAGCGACCGTTACTCATTAAGCAATGACGATGTTTTAGAATTGGCACGCTACGCCATGACCATAGAGGCGCACTACGGCTGCCCAATGGACATAGAATGGGGTAAAAACGGCATAGACAACAAACTCTACATCTTGCAAGCACGCCCTGAAACGGTGAAATCGCAAGAATCACTAAACAACGTGACGGAAACCTTCAAGCTTAACAAGCACCAAGCCACGCCATTGGTAGTCGGCCGCGCAGTAACGCAAAAAGTAGGCGTGGGTCCGGTACGCATCGTGCTCGACCCAGCTGACATGCACTTGGTCCAACCGGGTGACGTGTTGGTAGCAGACATGACAGACCCTAACTGGGAACCGGTCATGAAACGTGCTAGCGCATTGGTCACCAACCGTGGCGGACGAACCTGCCATGCGGCGATTATCGCGCGTGAATTGGGTATTCCTGCGATTGTGGGTTCAGTCAATGCAACCGACATCTTGCGTGAAGGCGAAGTGGTCACCGTATCTTGCGCCGAAGGCGAATCCGGCTTTGTTTACCATGGCGCATTGGATTACGAAGTCAGCACACAAGCGGCGGCAGCCCTAAGCAAAGCCCCATGCAAAATCATGATGAACGTGGGTAACCCAGACATGGCTTTTGGATTTGCTAAAACGCCTAACGACGGTGTTGGTCTAGCCCGCTTGGAATTCGTGATTAACAACATGGTGGGCATACACCCGAAAGCCATATTAAACGTGGACGCCATGCCCACAGCAGTCAAGGCCACCATTAAAAACCGCACACGCGGCTACGCCAATCCTAAGCAGTTTTACATAGATAAAGTAGCGGAAGGTGTCGCCACCATTGCCGCTGCGTTTTACCCAAAACCGGTCATCGTGCGTACCTCGGATTTTAAATCCAATGAATACAAAAAATTGGTAGGCGGCGACATCTACGAACCGGATGAAGAAAACCCAATGATAGGTTTCCGTGGTGCGGCGCGTTACATGGCCGAAGACTTTAAAGAATGCTTCGCCATGGAATGCACGGCCATGAAAAAAGTCCGCGATGAAATGGGTTTAACCAATGTAGAGCTGATGATCCCATTCGTCCGCACCTTAGATGAAGCCAAAGCCGTTATCGACATCATGGCGGCCAATGGCCTTAAACGCGGTGAAAATGGCCTACGCATCATCATGATGTGTGAGATCCCATCCAACGCCTTGTTGGCTGAGCAATTTTTAGCGCATTTTGACGGTTTCTCTATCGGCTCTAACGATTTAACCCAGTTAACGCTGGGCATGGACCGAGATTCTGGCATCTTAGCCGACGGCTTTGACGAGCGTAATGACGCGGTCAAAGTCCTAATCAAAATGGCCATACAAACCTGCAATCGCCTGGGCAAATACGTAGGCATATGCGGTCAGGGCCCATCTGACCACCCAGATTTTGCCGAGTGGCTATTGGCCGAAGGCATCCAATCCATGTCGCTCAACCCCGATACCGTGGTCAGCACTTGGCAACGCCTCACCAAAAAATAAGCGTGCACAGCAAGCTTATTAGGCAGCCATGATAAACCGGACCGTTTTTTTCATCTCAGACGGTACCGGTATCACCGCCGGCGCCTTGGGTAAATTATTGGAGCATTTCCCTAGCACCAGCTTCACCCAAGTGCGCATGCCGTTTACCGACACCCTAGATAAAATTAAGTTGGCGCAGGATGCCATTCTGCAAGCAGCAGAAGTCAATGGCGGTCGCCCTGTGGTCATCATGTCGATTGGTAGCATAGAGCTGCGCAATGCTTTGAAGGAATCCAACGCCTACTTTATTGATTTATTTAGCACCTTTATCGATCCACTGGGGGTGGAATTAGCTCAACAACCGCTAACTGGCGCCGGCATTGCCCATAGCGTCATGGGCAGCAAATACAATGACCGCATGGAAGCGGTTAACTTCACCTTAAACCACGATGACGGCATGACCAATTCTGGCTTAGAGGAAGCGCAAGTCATCTTGGTCGGCGTATCCCGTTGCGGTAAAACCCCTACCAGCGTTTACTTGGCCATGCAGTTTGGCATCAAAGCCGCTAACTACCCATTGATTCCCGAAGACTTTGAACGCGGCACCTTACCGGCAATTTTGCAAAAGCATTTAGATAAAATTTTCGGCTTAACCATCAAGCCAGAACGTTTGCATGCCGTGCGTAGCGAACGCCGATTTGGTAGCTTCTACGCCTCACTTGAAAACTGCCGTAAGGAAATTGCTACCGCAGAGAATCTCATGCGCAATGCCGGTATCACGTGGGCGGACTCCACCAGCCGCTCAGTTGAAGAACTGTCCGCCATCATCATGGAAAAGACCCACAACCTGACCCAGGCTTAATCTGCCGTCATAATAAAAAAAGGCGCTAACTAGCGCCTTTTTTATGTAATTTCGGTCTACTTCAGATTGGCTTTTATTTTACCCACAATATCGGAAGAATCAGGCTGCGTCATGCTGCCGTAAGCATAGACTTCTTTGCCGCCTGGCAAAATCAGGTATTTATAAAAATTCCATTGCGGTGCATCGCCGGTCTTAGCCAACAATTGCTTGTATAAGGGATTGGCCTTTGCACCCGTCACTGAGCTCTTGGCCATCATGGGAAATTTGACCGCGTAAGTTAATTTACAAAAATCGCCGATTTGCTTGTCGCTACCAGGCTCTTGCCTAAAGTCGTTGGATGGAAAACCCAAGACCAAGAAGCCCTTGTCCTTGTATTTACTGTACAAGCCTTCCAAGGCATCAAATTGAGGGGTAAAGCCGCATTTGCTTGCCGTATTCACTACCAAAATAACCTTATCTTGGTGATCGCACAAATTGATTTTTTCACCTTGCAAGGTGGTCAACTCATGGTTGTAAAGCTCATTACAAGCGGCATTGGCCATACTGGTGGCTCCAAGTAATAGTATGCATAAAAGCAGTTTTTTCATTATGTCACCCTTATAAAGTTTAGGCTTGATCAAGTATCGCACTAAGGTGTTAAAATTAAAATCAATCATACAGACTAGGCGCCATGCATATGGTTCACTCGGTCAGCCCCATCCGCGTATCAGCGGCACCCACTGAGGCATTAATAACAAAGGTTTACTAAAAGCTTACTCATGTCCCTAGCAAATAAAAAAACCATCAAGATTTTCCTTGGGCTAATCGTCTTGCCTGCCTTGCTATTTAGTTTATATACCTGGGCTAGCCTAAATTGGGTTTACTCCTCAGGCGAGCGTGCCGGCTACGTGCAAAAATTTTCGCTGAAAGGCTACCTATGCAAAACCTGGGAAGGCGAAATTGTATTGGTGTCCATGCCAGGCACCCAAGCAGAAAAGTTTTTATTCACGGTTCACGATGAGGCTGTGGCCAAAAAATTAAACGATTCAATGGGGCTAAGGGTAAAAATTCACTACCAAGAACACAAAGGCATTCCATCATCTTGCTTTGGCGAAACGGCTTATTTTGTTGATGATCTAATCGTGCTGGAAAAGTAAGCGCTCCGCATCGCCATGGCTAACGAAAAAAATTACATCACCCCACAAGGGCATGCCGCGCTTGAAGCCGAATTTCAAGCCCTGCTCAAAGTGGAAAGACCGGCCTTGGTCAAGGTGGTGTCATGGGCAGCCAGCAATGGCGACCGCAGTGAAAACGGCGATTACATATACGGCAAACGCCGCTTGCGGCAAATTGACAGCCGCTTGCGCTTTTTGATGCAACGCATGGATGCCGCCGTCATCGTCGATCCGGCTAGCCAACAAGGTTTAGAAAAAGTCTTTTTTGGTGCTTGGGTCAGCTTGTTCGCACTCAAAAACGACAGCGAACATCGCTACCGCATCGTCGGCAAGGATGAATTGGAGCCCTCTAAAGGCTACATTAGCTGGGTATCCCCACTGGCCAAAGCCATGCTAGGCAAACAAGTAGGCGATGTCATCAAGGTCAGCACGCCAGCCGGAGACGAACAATACGAAATCGTCGAAGTGAGCTACCAAGCCGCTGAACAAGATGGCAGCAAGCCCACTTAAATCGTGAACAAAATCGCCTTACAGACTTGGGATGTATTTTGCAAAATTGTCGACAACCATGGCGACATTGGGGTGTGTTGGCGCTTATGCCAGCAATTGGCAAATGAACACGCATTAAAGGTACGCCTATTCATAGACGACATGCCGGCCGCCGCACACATAGTGCCGCAATTAGATCCCAAGCTAGCGCAACAAGGCATTGCCGGTGTAACGGTATGCGCTTGGACAAACGAAGCCATCATGCCAGCCGCTACCGTGTTAGAGACTTTTTCATGTGGCTTACCCCTAGCTTATCTGGAAAACATGGTGGCGCAGCAATCGCAATGGATTAACCTAGACTACCTATCCGCCGAGGACTGGGTGGCTGACTTTCATGGCAAACCCTCCCCGCAAGCGCAATTGCCCATCACCAAGCATTTTTTCTTTCCGGGCTTTGGAATACACACCGGCGGCTTACTGCGCGAACGAGACCTTATCGATAAGCGCATCGCTTACAGCAAGGATACCGAGGCACAAAGCCAATTTTGGCAAGCGCTAGGCTGTGAGCAGGGCATGGCAGCCATAGAAAACAGCCTTAAGATTTCATTGTTTTGCTACCCACAAGCCAACGTCCCATGCCTGCTAGCCGGCTTACATAGCTTGGATCAAGCCGTTACCCTATTCTTTCCAGCCAGCCTGTTACACAGTACAGCCGAGCTCTTCCCGGATTTTGCACGGAGTGCTGGGCTAAGCTTGAAAAAAGATAACATCACCGTGCAGCCTATACCCTTTTTAAGCCAAGCCAATTACGATCGCTTGCTTTGGTCATGCGACTGCAATTTTGTTCGTGGCGAAGACAGTTGGGTGCGCGCCATATGGGCAGGCCAAGCCTTTATTTGGCAGCCCTATATACAAGAGGAAGGCACGCATTTAAAGAAAATGCAGGCTTTTTTAGATCGTTACTGCCAGCAGGCCAGCCAAGAATTAAGCACCCTATTGACTGCGGCCCATTATGCTTGGTCGGATGCCCAGGCACAGCAGCCTAAGATTTTTACGGAGCTCATGCAGGCCCTAAGCATAGCTAAAGACCATGCGCTGGCAGAAGCCAATAGGCTGGCCAAGCAGCCGGATTTGGTCAGCAAATTGCTGAGTTTTAATGAAAAATTAACAGAAAATAAGGTATAATTCGCGCCTTTGATGCTTAGCAAACGTTTTTTTAAAGCCATTTTAAATGGCTTTTTCTTAACATAAGCGCAGCACTTAATTATTTACTAACCCTTTATTTTGGCAGGGCAAATTTATGAAAACAGCACAAGAACTTCGCGCCGGTAATGTGATTATGGTCGGTAGCGACCCATTGGTCGTGGTTAAAGCCGAATACACCAAATCTGGTCGTAGCACGGCTGTAGTAAAAATGAAATTTAAAAACTTGTTAACCGACACACCTAGCGAAACCATTTACGGCGCCGGCGACAAATTTGAAGTGGTTATTTTAGAGAAAAAAGAAGCGACCTATTCTTACTTTGCCGATCCAAGCTATGTGTTCATGGATGCCGATTACAACCAATACGATGTGGATGCGGAATTCATGGAAGACGTGCTTCCCTTCCTAGAAGACGGCATGCCTGTAGACATCCGTTTTTACAACGAAAAAGCCATTTCCGTTGAGTTGCCAACCACCGTCATTCGTGAAATCACCTACACCGAACCAGCGGTTAAAGGTGACACCTCAGGTAAGGTAATGAAGCCAGCTAAATTGGCTTCAGGCTTTGAATTGCCAGTGCCTTTATTCTGCGCACAAGGTGACAAGATTGAAATCGACACCCGTACCGGTGAATACAGAAACCGTGTTTTAAAATAAACGCCGGCTTCATAATGCCGTTGCAATGAAGATAAAAAGGGAGCGAACACGCTCCCTTTTTTAATGCCTAAATCAGCCTAATCGCGTTATCATAACGCTAACTAAAAAAGCCCCTAGCTTGTTGGTATGGCTTGGTGATATAGCTTGGTGATATAGCTTGGTGATATAGCTTGGAGATAAAGCGACGTGAACGATAAACAATCCGTTGCCCTAGCGGCAGCACAACACGTTAAGAGCGGCATGTTAGTTGGCTTAGGCACTGGCTCCACAGCCAATTACTTCATTGCAGAATTGGCTAGACGTCAACGCGAAGAAGCATTAAAAATCACCACCGTGGCCAGCTCGGTGACCAGCGCCCTTTATGCGCACTCCTTGCAATTACCCAGCATCGCCATTGAGCAATTAAGCTCCATTGACTTATACGTAGACGGTGCCGATGAGTACACCTCCGACAGATGCTTGCTTAAAGGCCGCGGCAGCGATTTAGTCAAAGAAAAATTACTAGCGCAAGCTGCCAAAACCTTTATCGCCGTGGCCGAAGCCAGCAAACGAGTGGATTACCTAGGTCAAAAGTTTGCCATTCCCATAGAGGTCATGCCCACTGCTTGGCAATTAGCCAAGCGTAGCTTAGAAGCCTTAGGTGGCGTGGGCGACCTACGCCCAAACACCAACAAAGACGGACTCTGGGTCACTTCACACGGCAGCTTGGTATTGGACATGCAATTTCAAGGCAGCCAAGATGCCGTCGCCTTAAACCATGCGATTAACAACGTCCCTGGCGTCGTCGAGCACGGCATTTTTTGTGGCCTGTGTGATGCTTTATTAATTGCTGAAAACGGCAAGGTTAGCGAGCATTGGGCTTAGGCAACCTTTTTAGCAAACCCCGCAACCTGGCTGTTTTATGCCTGCTGCTGGCTTTTGTTTTGCTGTTGGTATACCTACCGCGCAATGCCGTGGATTTTGCACCGCGCATCGATCCCAATAAAAAAGAATTAGTCTTTGTTACGCATAATGGTCCCACCACCTATTACTTAGGCAACGACAACTTGCCGGCTGGCATAGAGTACGATTTGGCCCTGATGTTTGTTCGCGACTACTACCCGGAGCATGAGATACGCTTTGTGTTAGCCAACAGCATTAGCGAAGTCATACCCAGCTTATTAAAAAATAAGGCCCACATTGCGGCGGCAAACTTAACCGTCACGCCATTACGCAAACACCAAGTGCAATTTGCTAGCCCCTACCAAGAAACGCAGCAGCAACTTATTTTCAATAATGAATTAAATAAAAAACCGCAAAATTTCGATGCGCTATTGGGTAAGAAAATCAGCGTGCCCAAAGGCACCAGCTACGCAGAACGCTTAACGCAATTGAAAAAAAGCCACCCTGGTCTTAAATGGGCAGAAGTGAATCAAACCAACACCGAATCACTGCTAGAAGAAGTGGCGGATGGTTTATTGGATTACACCTTGGCCGACAGCCATTTAGCCGCCTTAATGCAAAACCATTACCCCAACCTAGACGTGGCCATGAACGTAGGCCCTAGCGACCAAATCGCGTGGGCCATGTCAAAAAATGCCGACCCACGCTTGGTGCACAATGTGCAGGCATTTTTTGCCAAAATTAAATCCGACGGCAGCTTGGGCAATTTATTGGACCGCTATTACGGACACAATGAGCGGCTCAACAACCTCGATGTCAGCACCTTCCTCAGGGACTGCAACAGCTTGCTACCCAAATACCAACGCCTGTTTAAACAAGCGGAAAACATCACCGGCATAGACTGGCGCTTGCTGGCCGCCTTGAGTTACCGCGAATCGCATTGGGACACTTACAACACCTCGCCCACCAACGTGCGCGGCTTGATGATGCTAACCGAAGAAACCGCCGATTTAATGGGCGTAACCGACAGGCTGGATCCCAAACAAAGCATCCCGGCTGGCGCTAAATATTTACTCAAGCTGATAGACACCGTGCCAGACAGAATACCCGAACCGGATCGAACCTACATGGCTTTAGCAGCATACAACATAGTCTATGCTCACGTTGAAGACGCCAGGGTGCTGGCAGCGCGACTAAACCTTAACCCCGACAGTTGGGCAGACGTGAAAAAGACCTTGGTTTTATTAAAGCATCCGGAATACTACAACACGGTTAAGTTCGGCTATGCCAGTGGCGGCGCGCCTGTGGTGTTTGTTGAATCGGTGCGCAGTTACCAGCGCATATTGGAGCGCCAACAACCTAAAAATGGCATCGATTTAAACCTGTTTAAATTGGGCTTTGCCGCTTAAGAAAACGGCCAATTTAAGCTGCTTGAATCAGCGCTAGATTATTCATGTAAGGGCGCAACACTTCCGGCACGGTCACGCTGCCATCGGCATTTTGGTAGTTTTCCAAGACTGCCACCAAGGTGCGGCCCACCGCTAAACCTGAGCCGTTTAAGGTGTGCACCAACTCCGGTTTGCCCGCCTCGTTTCTGAAGCGCGCTTGCAATCGGCGTGCTTGAAACGCTTCGCAATTCGATACCGAGGAAATTTCACGGTAAGTATTTTGTGCCGGCAACCACACTTCCAAATCGTAGGTTTTCGCCGCACCAAAGCCCATGTCACCCACACACAAGGACACCACGCGATACGGCAGACCTAAGTCTTGCAATATGCGCTCGGCGTGCCCTACCATCTCTTCTAAAGCCTCATAGCTCTTACTAGGATGGACTATCTGCACCATTTCAACTTTATCAAATTGATGCTGACGTATCATGCCTTTGGTATCGCGACCGTAGGAACCGGCCTCAGAACGAAAACACGGCGTGTGCGCAGTGAGTTTAATTGGCAAGGCTTCTAAGGCGACGATCTCATCGCGCACGGTATTGGTTAGGGTGACTTCCGATGTGGGAATCAAGTACAGCTTGCTGTCGTTGTGATTTAGGCTGAATAAATCGGCCTCAAACTTAGGCAATTGGCCGGTACCGATCAAGCTATCGGCATTCACCATGTACGGCGTGTAGCATTCCGTGTAACCGTGCTGCTCAGTCTGGGTATCGAGCATGAATTGCGCCAAAGCGCGGTGTAATTTAGCAATCGCGCCACGCATAAAGGTAAAGCGCGCACCGGACAGTTTGATGCCGGTATCAAAATCCAAGCCCAGCGGCGTGCCAACATCGGTGTGGTCTTTAACGGTAAAATCGAATTGGCGCGGCACCCCGACTTTACGCACTTCCACGTTATCGGCTTCGGACAAACCAGCCGGCACGCTGTCGTGCGGCAAGTTAGGCACATTCAATAACAAGGCTTGCAACTGCGCTTGCAATTCAGTCAATTGCGCCTCATCGGCTTTTAACTGATCACCCAAGCCGGCCACTTCAGCCATGACGGCAGACACGTCTCCGCCTTTGGCTTTGGCCATGCCGATTAATTTAGAGGCATGGTTGCGCTTGGCTTGCAAGTCTTGGGTGCGGGTTTGCACGGTTTTGCGGGTTTGCTCCAAGGCCAAAAAGCCGGCCGCATCAAAATCAAAACCGCGTTTTTTTAAGGCGCTCACCACCCCATCTAAATCGTTGCGTAAAGCTTGTATGTCTAACATAGTCTGATCCTAAACCTGATATCACTTGGCTCTAAGCGGCCAATTGAGCTATTTTTTGGCCTTTTTGTCCAAGTCACGCAAATGCGCTAATTTTTCCGTAATTTTACCTTCTAAGCCGCGCGGCGTGGGGATATAAAATGGCGGCGGCGTCAATCCGTCCGGGAAATAATCCACCCCAGCGGCATACGCTTCCGGTTCATTGTGGGCATAACGGTAGGCCTTGCCGTAATCCAAGTCTTTCATGAGTTTGGTGGGCGCGTTTCTTAGGTGCAAAGGCACGGGGCTGGAATCGCCGTTGGCGACAAAAGCCTTGGCTTGATTGTAAGCTTGGTAAGCCGCGTTGCTTTTCGGCGCCACCGCCAAATAAATAACCGCGTTAGCCAAAGCCAACTCGCCTTCAGGCGTGCCCAAGCGCTCAAAAATCTGACAGGCTTCCAAGCACATGCTTTGCGCCCGCGGATCGGCCAAACCGATGTCTTCTATGGCCATACGCATTATGCGGCGGCCTAAATACAAGGGATCGGCACCGCCATCTAGCATGCGCAAAAACCAATACAAGGCAGCATCCGGATTGGAGCCACGCACCGATTTATGCAAGGCTGAAATCTGATCGTAGAATGCCTCGCCGCCCTTATCAAAGCGACGCATTTTGCTGGCCATGGTGGTTTGCAAGAAGGCCAAATCGATGGCCGTTATCCCAGCGCTGTCGGCCGCATTAAACAAGCCTTCTAAAAAGTTTAGCAATCGGCGCGCGTCACCATCGGCATAAGAGATGATCTGCTCGCGCGCATCCGCACTGACATCAACTTTAGCCGCCACCAAAGCTTGTGCCCTATCCAGCAAAATGCCTAATTCCTCATCGGACAAGGCATTCAAGACAAACACTTGCGAGCGGCTTAATAGCGCACTGTTGACTTCAAACGAGGGGTTCTCTGTGGTGGCACCGATAAAGGTAATCAGGCCACTCTCCACATAGGGCAAAAAGGCATCTTGCTGGCCCTTATTAAAGCGGTGCACCTCGTCCACAAACAAGATGGTTTTGCGGCCAGATTGTTGCAAGGTGTGCTCGGCCCGTTCCACGGCCTCACGGATGTCTTTAATGCCTGATAAAACCGCCGAAATGGGAATAAAGTCGGCATCGGCGGTGTTGGCTATCAATCTAGCCAAGGTGGTTTTACCCACGCCAGGCGGCCCCCACAGTATCATGGATGGCAGTTTGCCGGATTGAAAAGCCAAGCGCAGCGGCTTGTTGGCTGCCAATAAATGCGATTGCCCCACCACCTCGTCTAGGGTGGTAGGTCGTAACTGTTCAGCTAGCGGTGCAACCGGGCTAGGGGCTGCAAATAAATCAATAGACATGGTGTATTGTCACTCCATGTAAGCTCCTATGGTAGCCTTGCTTTAAATGCTGCATTCTAGTGCCCCGTCATCCTCGCCATCCAAACTGGCTGGCAACATAAAACTTACGCCTGGGTCACGCGTTAGGACTACCGGCGGTAAATTCGGTGGCGCAAAACCAAATTGGCCGGCCATTAAATCCACGTAACCCAGCTCATTCGTCACCACAATGGCGCCAACTATCACGGCAAAATACGACCCTTCCGCCAGGTCATTGCAATCGTTCTTTTTATCGGGGCGCGGTTCACAAACCCGCAGGTCGTATTCCGTGCCGCGTATGCCTATGGTCGCCGTATGCGTATTGGCTTGGTAGGCATCGCGCTTACCGCGCTTGCTGATTAAGCCAGTGATGGCACGCAAGCCACCCTTGAGCGCGGAAAAAACAAAGCGATCCTGATCGGGCTGCTCTTGTTCAAAATGGTAGGCGTCAATTTTAATCTCGGTGTTTGATCGCAGCACCATTTGCCCACCATCGCTCATCAAGACCCGCACGTAACCGTCGTCACCGGTAATTATGCTGTCACCTTGCTGAACGGCCATGCCCTTCTTAGCATCGATCAAACTGCCTATGGCTTTTTGCAAACGCACCTTGCCCGTTATCTGGGTCAATTGGCCATCGGCCAGCGCAGGACTAGCCAGAAACAAGGCCAGCAAGCCGGCCACTAGGAATTTTTGCCAGCTCAACAGCTACTTATCCCCGACCACATCGATGCCTTTGGGCACCTTAAAGACAAAAGCGCGCGCGTCCATTTTAGGATTAACTTTAACCTGGCTAAACACGATGCGGGTTTGATGGCCAAAGCTGTCCAGCATATCCATGGCTTGCAGGCTGTCGTCCTTGAAGCCCAATGAAATTTTACTAAAGCCGGCATCGCTGTCTTTGGGTTGACTGCTCACCCAATCCAGTTTGTCTTTACGGTAGGCATTGACTAGCTTAAAGCTGCTCTCTATGCCACGTTCGCCGGCCAGTAACGCTGCCGGACTGGAGCCCAAGGCAGTGCTTAAGGCGCGCACCGTAACTTGCGCTAACTCGGTGTCGTACAACCAAACCTGTTTGCCGTCGCTGATGATTTGCTGCTCAAAAGGCCGGTCGTAATCCCAACGAAATTTATTCGGCCGTTGCAATTGCATGTGACCGTAAACTTCCTGAATCTTATTGCCTTTTTTATCCGTGACTACTTGGTAAAAATCGGCTTGCATGGCTTGCGTGTCTTGGTAAAACTTAGTCAAGCTGCTGATGCCATCTGCCAGCCCCATTAATGGCAAGAGCATCAGGCTTAGGAATAAGCTGGCGTTTAATTTGTGCATGGCTGGAAACTCAATTTAACTAAGGTAGGGAACCGCAAGCCTAGGCTTCGTGGTGAGGCGCAATGACTTCGCGGTTGCCGTTGCTTTGCATGCTGGACACCAAGCCGGCCCGTTCCATGTCTTCAATTAGACGAGCGGCGCGGTTATAGCCTATGCGCAATTGACGCTGCACACCGGAAATGCTGGCGCGACGGGTTTTAAGCACGATGGCCACGGCTTCGTCGTACAAGGGATCCACCTCGTTAGAGCCAGCGCTGTCGCCGAAATCGGCCCCGCCTTCTTCCGCTTCATTGGTCAAAATGCCGTCCACGTAATTTGGTCCGCCTTGCGCTTTAAGGTAATTCACCACCTTATGCACTTCTTGATCGGAGACAAACGCCCCATGGATACGCACTGGGTAACCGGTCCCCGGTGGCATATACAGCATGTCCCCTTGGCCGAGCAAAGCTTCCGCGCCCATTTGATCTAGGATAGTGCGCGAATCGATTTTGCTGGAAACCTGGAATGAAATACGGGTAGGCACGTTGGCTTTAATTAAACCGGTGATCACGTCTACCGATGGGCGTTGCGTTGCCAACACCAAATGTATGCCGGAGGCACGGGCTTTTTGCGCTAAGCGCGCAATCAGCTCTTCCACTTTCTTACCCACCACCATCATCAAATCGGCTAGTTCATCAATCACCACCACGATTAAGGGCAATTCAGTTAAGGGTTCTGGCTCGTCCGGCGTTAAGCTAAATGGGTGCGGAATTTTCTCACCGGCTTTTTCGGCATCGCGTATTTTTTGGTTGTAGCCGGCCAAGTTGCGCACACCCAACATGGACATTAATTTATAGCGTCGTTCCATTTCCGCCACACACCAATTTAACGCGCTGCCGGCTTGGCGCATGTCGGTCACCACCGGTGCCAACAAATGCGGGATGCCTTCGTAGACCGACAACTCCAACATTTTTGGATCGATTAATATCAAGCGCACTTGGCTGGCATCGGCCTTGTATAGCCAACTTAGAATCAAGGCATTAATGGCCACCGATTTACCTGAACCAGTCGTACCGGCTACCAAAACATGCGGCATTTTGGCTAAATCGGCCACCGCTGGGTTGCCGGCAATGTCTTTACCCAAGCAAATGGCTAGAGGTGACTTCACATCGGCATAAGCCTGGCTGCCCATAATTTCAGAGAGGTAAACAATTTGCCGCTTGGGATTGGGGATTTCCAAACCCATGCAGGTTTTGCCGGGTATGGTTTCCACCACACGCACACTCACCACCGACAAGGCCCTTGCTAAATCTTTAATCAGATTGGTAATTTGGCTGCCTTTTACCCCGGCTGCCGGTTCCAATTCAAAACGGGTAATCACCGGGCCAGGTTGCGCGGTCAAGACTTTAACCTCTATGCCAAAGTCCATCAGCTTGCGCTCGATCAATCGCGAGGTGAAATCCAAAGTTTCAGCCGCGGGCAACTCGACGCTGCCAGTGGGCTCGTCCAACAAATGGATAGGTGGCAAAGCGGAATCGGGCAAGGCTTCAAATAGTGGGGCTTGTTTCTCTTTTTGCGCACGGGCGCTTTGGGCAATCTCCACCACCGGCGGCTCAATAAACACCGGCTCGCGTGTTTCAACGCGCTTGCGCTCGGTTTCAACGAATTCAGCGCGCTCCAACTCCACCGCTTTGCCGGCTTTGCGGTCTTGCCAATCTTGCCATTTATACATAGCCCATTCGTAGCTATTGATCAAACCCGCACCGAATTTTTCGGTCAGCATGATCCATGACCAACCGGTAAATAAGCTAAAACCGACCAGCAACATGGCCAATAGCATCATGGTAGAACCGGTATAACCAAATAGGCTGCGCAACAAGCCATCCACGGCCACGCCCAGCATGCCACCTGCCTCATCCGGCACAGACGCAGGCAAGCTGACTAAATGACCGGCCTCCAAGGCGCTGGAGGCCGTCAACAATATGGCAAAGCCAATAAAATTAAACAGTAAAAAGGGTTTGTTGCTGCCCTCGACCACTTCCAGTTTTAAATAGACCAACCACATGGCATAAAAGGCCAATACTGCCCACCACCAAGCGGAAAACCCGAATAGGTACAGCATCATGTCCGACACCCACGCACCCACATAGCCACCGCCATTTTGCACGATGGCATTTTCGGCTGCCATGTGTGACCAAGAGGGGTCTTCCCGGTGGTAAGTGGCCAATATCACCACTATGTAAAGGCCAGCCAAGACCAAACCTAGCCACCATGCTTCTTTTACTAATTTGTTACTGATGGTTGGGGGAGCAGTGACTTCAACGGCGCGACGCGCATTCACTGGAGTGGATTTTTTTTTGAAAAACAAGATAGTAAAACCTTACAAATTAGTCGTTAAATTTAATTATAGCAGTATCAAAGTCGCTTAGTAGCTAATACAATACCTATCTATCATTAACTGCGTTTTACTGGCTTTTTTAGGTGAATTTTCTCCGGTTTTTTGCCTCTATTGCAGCATTAACGCAAGCCACTTTTTTATACGCTATTTAGTAAAGGTTTTAACCATGGCAACACGTCACGTGAAATTACTCATTTTAGGTTCTGGTCCTGCGGGCTACTCTGCGGCTGTATATGCAGCGCGCGCCAATCTTAAACCTGTGCTGATTACCGGCATCGCCCAGGGTGGCCAGCTCATGACAACGACCGAAGTAGACAACTGGCCGGTGGACGTATGGGAGAACTTGGCGGCCCCACCAGCGCCGGTCTACACCGCCTCCCAGGTCGAGCAAATCCGACGCGATGCCGTGCGCGATGCGCTGGGGGCTGCACTTGACGCAATGAAGGCTGAGGAAATCCCGCGCAATGAAGTCGAATCACCGCATGAGATCAACTACAACTATGGTGTATCTGACGCAATGAACGCTGTCCGCGCACTGATGCCGAAGGAGGAAGGCAAGTGAGCCACGCACCAATCAAAGCCGATGCGTTAATGCGTCAGCCCTAAAAGCTAATGCAAATCAGAATCATTCTCATTCACATATGACTACACACAAACTGAAGTGGCTTGATATGCAGATGACGGCGCAGCATCCATTGCTTACGCTATGTCTGACCGAGGAAGCGTTTAATGCGACGCTAAAGAAGATAAAGGCCCAGCATAGGCCGTGGATTCCTCACGATAGAGCTGATGCGTGCGTTCATGCCTTCGATACAAACAACGGATTGGCGACTGTTGTGTGTTTGAATGGCTGGAAAGACGAGGATGTAGAAACCGTGCTTGGCATTCTGGTGCATGAAGCAACGCACGTTTGGCAGGAGTACGCGGATTCCATTGGAGAGGAAAATCCCGGTAGAGAGCAAGAGGCCTACGCCATCCAAGGAATTTCCCAAGCGCTGTTTGTTGAGTTCATCAAACAAAGCGGCCTGAAGATGACCTATTGACTATTGACGCAAAGACATATAATGGCCTGCAAATACCTGCGGGCCATTTTTCATGCGTCAAACCGAAAAGCTAAAGAAGATTCACGCCAAGGCCCTTGTCGGGTTTGATGCTGTTCAATCCGCATCGTATGACATGCGCAAGCTGTGCCTTACGGCGCGGCGCTTTGTCTCGATTCCCGGCGCTCAGTGGGAAGGCGCTCTACAGCAGCAGTTTGAAAACAAACCTAAGTTTGAGGTGAACAAGGTTTGGGGCAGCGTCCAGCGCATCTTCAGCGAGTATCGGAATAACCGCGTAACGGTTGATTTTCTGCCGTCTGACGGCTCGCCTGATGACAAGCTGGCCGATGTATGTGACGGCCTGTTTCGCGCTGACGTAGAGGCATCTGGTGGTCAGCAGGCTTTCGATAATGCGTTCGAGGAAGGCGTTTCTGGCGGCATCGGTGCTTGGCGTCTGTGCGCTGAGTATGAGGATGACGAGGACGAAGAGAACGACAAGCAACGGATCAGGTTTCATCCTATCTACGATGCCGATTCATCGGTTTACTTCGATCTAGACGCAAAGAAGCAAGACAAGAGCGATGCCCGCGAATGCTGGGTTATTACGTCAATGTCGCCTGATGCCTACGCGGAAGAATGGGGCGAAGATCCGGCCAGCTTTGATAAGACCATCTCCGGCGTGCAGTGGGACTGGTATTCGCCCGATGTGGTTTACATCGCTGAATACTATGTGATGGAGCATGAGAAAGATGAGGTTGTTACGTTCGTTGGCCTTGATGGTCAAGAGCGTAAGGTTCTGGCGTCCGAGCTCGAGGAAGATGAAGAATCCGACGAAATCTCGCTTGCTCAAGAGCTGGCCTCTACCGGCTTCACTGAAACCAAGCGCAAGCCGATCAAGCGCAAGCGTTGCCACAAGTACATCCTGAGCGGGTCTCGCATACTTGAGGATTGCGGCATCATCGCTGGCAATTGCATTCCAATCATCCCGTTCTATGCGAAGCGTTGGTTTATCGACAACGTAGAGCGCTGTGCTGGGCATGTGCAAAACGCGATGGATGCGCAACGGCTGCTGAATATGCAGTTGTCAAAGCTTGCGGAGATTGCAGTAGAAACAGCAGGGAGCACTACAAGTGTACTTAAA
>CALFXV010000046.1 GCA_937957775.1 uncultured Methylotenera sp.
TGGCTCTAGGCAAGGCTAATAATACGGTAAGGATTAGTGCAGGTGAGTGGCGCAGCCGTTTATTAAAATTCCCCGATGTTGATGGACTGCGTCCTACACCTGATCGTGTTAGGCAAACGGTTTTTAACTGGCTAGGCCAAGAACTACATGGCTTAGTTTGTTTAGATTTGTTCGCTGGTACTGGAGTTATGGGTTTTGAAGCATTGTCTCGTGGTGCTAAAAGAGCTGTGATGATTGAGAAATCAAGACCTGCTTATCAGGCATTGATGGATAACAAGTTAGCATTGAAAGCCGAAAACGCTCAGATAGTAAATACTGATGCGCTGCAGTTTCTAGTCAATAACGCAGTACTTTTTGATGTTATATTTTTAGACCCTCCCTATCAACAAGGCTGGTTGGATAAGGTCCTGCCAGTTCTTCATCACCATTTATCAGAAGATGGTTTGGCTTATGTTGAGGCGGAATATGCCCTAGTTGATACGCCTGATTGGAAAGTTTTAAAGCAAGGTAAAGCAGGAAACGTGTTTTACCATCTTCTATCGCCTGTTAGAATTGCTGACATCGCTTAATCATTGAATTAAGTGCTTCAGTTTATTTGAGGTGACGCCGTGCAAAAAAATTTAAAAGTGGTATATCCAGGCACTTTCGATCCTATTACCAAAGGGCATGAAGACATTATTCGTCGTGCGGCTGGTTTATTTTCGGAAGTCATTGTTGGTGTCGCTAAAAATCCAGGCAAGCAACCATTCTTTGATTTGGATGAGCGTGTCGA
The DNA here is from genome assembly GCA_937957775.1 of uncultured Methylotenera sp. GTDB lineage: Bacteria > Pseudomonadota > Gammaproteobacteria > Burkholderiales > Methylophilaceae > Methylotenera. Next base: position 773 of record CALFXV010000046.1, read on the forward strand.
GATGGCAAGCCGAGTCTTGAAAGATTGCCCTAACGTTAAGGTGATTGGATTTGCTGGGTTATTAATGCAGTTTGTACAAGACCAAGGCGCTGTGATTGTCATTCGTGGTTTGCGAGCAGCTTCTGATTTTGAATACGAATTCCAATTAGCAGGAATGAACAGAAAGCTATTCCCGCAAGTTGAGTCTGTGTTTTTGACTCCGGCTGAACAATATATGTTTATCTCTTCTTCACTCGTTCGTGAAGTTGCTGTATTGGGTGGTGATGTATCTCAATTTGTTTCACCTTATATTCAAGAACGAATCGCTGCAAAAATTAAAAAGTCTAATTGAGTTGAAATGATTAAAGGTTTTGTATGGCATTAATGATTACTGATGAATGTATCAATTGCGATGTCTGCGAACCAGAGTGTCCTAATGGTGCCATTTATCAAGGGGAGTCAATTTATGAAATTGATCCCAATTTATGTACTGAATGTGTTGGTCATTATGATAAACCACAGTGTCAAAAAGTCTGTCCGATTGATTGCATCCCATTTAATCCTGATATGGTTGAGAGCAAAGAACAGTTGCAAGAGAAGTATCAGCGCCTGATGGCAGCTAAATAGTTTTTACTTTGAAAGGAAATCATCATGCGCATGCTGCATACGATGTTACGTGTAGGTAATTTAGAAAAGTCTATCAAGTTTTATACTGAAATCTTAGGAATGAAAGTGTTACGTCAGCATGATTTCCCGGATGGTAAATTCACGCTAGCTTTTGTAGGCTATGGTGACGAAAAAGATCATACCGTTTTAGAGTTGACTTATAACTATGGTGTTGAAAGCTATGATATGGGTAAGGCTTATGGGCATGTTGCTATTGAAGTGGATGATGCTTATGCAACCTGTGAGCAAGTGAAAAAAGCGGGTGGTAAAGTTGTACGTGAGGCAGGCCCGATGATGCACGGTACGACTGTCATTGCTTTTGTTGAAGATCCAGATGGTTATAAAGTGGAGTTTATTCAAAAAGGTACATATTAGCTCTTTAAGTGTTTAATATTTAATGAATAAAAAAAGCCCAGATATTCTGGGCTTTTTTATTAGTACTTATCTTTAAATAAAAACGATTACTCGAAAAAGTCTTTTACTTTATCTAAAAATCCTTTCGCACGTGGACTATGCTTGCCGGAATCTTTTTGATTAATTTCTTCCAGTTCACGTAATAACTCACGTTGTTTTTCATTGAGTTTTACTGGTGTTTCAACCACAACGTGGCACATTAAATCACCATACTCGTTGCTGCGTAACGGTTTAATCCCTTTGCCACGTAGACGGAAAGTTGCGCCAGTTTGGGTTTCAGCTGGGATTTTCATCTTTGCATGGCCATCTAGCGTTGGGATTTCAATCTCTCCACCTAATGCTGCAACAGTAAAGCTGATGGGCATTTCGCAATGTAAATTACCGCCTTCACGTTGGAAAATGTCATGTTCTTTTAAATGAACAACTACGTACAAGTCGCCAGTTGGGCCACCATTAACGCCGGCTTCACCTTCACCTGACAAACGAATACGATCGCCTTCATCTACACCAGCCGGAATTTTGACGGAGAGCGTTTTGTGTTGTTTAACACGGCCATCACCATGGCAAGTTGGGCAAGGATCTTTGACCATTTGGCCGCCGCCATGACATTTCGGACAAGTTTGTTGAACTGAGAAAAAGCCTTGTTGCATGCGTACTTGGCCGTGTCCGCCGCAGGTGGTGCAGCTAACCGGTTGCGTCCCTGGTCTGGCGCCAGAGCCATTGCAGGTTTCACACGTGGATTGCACCGGGATGCGGATTTTGGTTTCCGTGCCCTTGGCCGCGTCTTCTAAGGACACTTCCATGTTGTAGCGCAAATCGGCGCCACGGTAGACTTTGTTGCCTTGTCCGCCTGAGCGACCGCCACCAAAAATATCACCAAAGATGTCGCCAAAAGCATCACCAAAACCGGCACCACCAAAGCCGCCTGCCCCAGCGCCTTGCTCTACACCGGCATGACCGTATTGATCATAAGCGGCGCGCTTTTGATCGTCGCTAAGCATTTCATAGGCTTCTTTGGCTTCCTTGAAGTTCTCTTCGGCTTTTGGGTTATCCGGGTTGCGGTCAGGGTGGTGCTTCATCGCTAATTTACGATAAGACTTTTTGATTTCCTCTGCGCTGGCGTCTTTGTTAACGCCCAGTACTTCGTAATAATCTCGTTTAGTTGCCATGTTTTAGTCGCTAGTGGTTGCTCGTTAGTCGGCAGTCCTAAGTGAGTTGCGAAAAAGTCGTTAGCACCTAATATTGGTGCTAACGACTCGTGTTCGCTTGCTCGCTAAGACTTAATTAGTCTTTTTTCACTTCCTCAAACTCCGCGTCCACCACGTCGCCATCGACGGTTTTTTCGCCTTCTGGTTGTTGTGCGGATTCGGTGTTGGCTTGGGCTTGTTGCTCAGCGTAGACCTTTTCGCCTAATTTTTGTGAGGCTTCCGTTAAAGCCGTGGTTTTGGCTTCAATCGCGTCTTTGTCGTCGGATTGCAAGACTTCTTCCACGTCTTTAATGGCTGCTTCTATCGCTTCTTTTTCTGCCGCGTCCAATTTATCACCGTGCTCAGTTAAGGATTTTTTCACGGAGTGCACCATGCCATCAGCGGCATTGCGTGCGTCGACCAACTCACGGTATTTCTTATCTTCGTCTGCGTATTTAACCGCATCTTCTTCCATTTGCTGAATCTCGGCTTCGCTAAGACCGCTGTTGGCTTTGATGGTGATTTTATTTTCTTTACCGGTGGCTTTGTCCTTGGCGCTCACGTGCAAAATGCCGTTAGCGTCGATGTCAAAGGTCACTTCAATTTGCGGGATGCCACGTGGTGCAGGTGGAATGTCGCTTAAATTAAATTGGCCCAATGATTTATTGGCCGCCGCTTTTTCACGCTCACCTTGCAACACTTGTATGGTCACGGCATTTTGGTTGTCGTCAGCAGTCGAGAAGGTTTGCGATGCCTTGGTAGGAATCGTGGTGTTTTTCTTGATCACTTTCGTCATCACGCCGCCCAAGGTTTCGATACCCAATGACAATGGCGTTACGTCTAATAACAACACGTCTTTCACGTCGCCTTGTAATACGCCACCTTGAATTGCAGCGCCCACGGCCACGGCTTCATCTGGGTTGACGTCCTTACGCGGTTCTTTACCAAAGATTTCTTTTACTTTTTCTTGCACTTTAGGCATGCGGCTTTGACCGCCAACCAAGATCACGTCGGTGATGTCGTCTATGGACACGCCAGCGTCTTTAATCGCCGTGCGGCATGGCGCCATGGTGCGCTCGATCAAGTCTTCCACCAAGGATTCCAGTTTTGTTCTGGTAATTTTTACCACCAAGTGTTTAGGACCAGTGGCATCGGCCGTGATGTAAGGTAAATTCACTTCGGTTTGGGTGGCGCCAGACAATTCAATTTTGGCTTTTTCCGCCGCTTCTTTTAAGCGTTGTTTGGCCAATAAGTCGTTGCGCAAATCCATGCCGTTATTTTCTTTCTTGAACTCGTCGGCCAAGAAGTCAATTAAACGGTTGTCGAAGTCTTCCCCACCTAAGAAGGTATCACCGTTGGTCGACATCACTTCAAATTGGTGTTCGCCATCGATGCTGGAGATTTCAATAATGGACACGTCAAAGGTACCGCCGCCCAAGTCGTATACGGCAATTTTGCGATCGCCTTCTTGTTTGTCTAAACCAAATGCTAAAGCCGCTGCAGTCGGTTCGTTGATGATGCGTTTTACATCCAAACCGGCAATGCGGCCTGCGTCTTTGGTGGCTTGACGTTGGCTGTCGTTAAAGTAAGCCGGCACGGTAATCACGGCTTCGGTTACTTCTTCGCCTAGGTAATCTTCGGCGGTTTTTTTCATTTTGCGTAACACTTCAGCAGAAATTTGCGGTGGCGCCATTTTCACGCCGCGCACTTCTACCCATGCGTCGCCGTTGTCGGCTTTGGCAATGCTGTAGGGCATTAAACCTATGTCTTTTTGCACTTCTTTTTCGTCAAAACGACGACCGATTAAACGCTTAACCGCGTACAGGGTGTTTTTAGGGTTGGTCACCGCTTGGCGTTTAGCCGGTGCACCGGCAAGGATTTCACCGTCTTCTTGGTAAGCAATAATAGAAGGCGTGGTGCGTGTGCCTTCGGAGTTTTCAATCACGCGCGGTTTGCCGCCTTCCATCACAGCCACGCATGAGTTGGTGGTGCCTAAGTCTATACCAATGATTTTTGCCATCTTTTTTATTTCCTTTTATTAATTATGTTTAACCACTAATGAACGCCAATTAACCGAGGCTGGGCCCTGTTTATCGTGTTGCTGTTAGGTGGCGAATTTACTGATGCACTAACAATGAGGTCTGTTGCGATTATTTCAAGTCTTTATTTTTTATTTAGCCACCATCACCAACGCCGGGCGTAACACGCGGTCGTTTAGGGTGTAGCCTTTTTGCAATACGCTGGTGACGGTATTCGGTTCACCGCTGTTTTCCAACATGCTGATGGCCTGGTGTTTGTTTGGATCGAACTTTTCACCCACTGGGTTGATTTCGGCGATGTTGAATTTATCGAATACCGAGGCCAGTTGCTTAGCGGTGAGGTCCACGCCGTCTTTGTAGCTTTGCACTTCGGTCGCCTCAATTAGCAAAGCCGCGTCCAAGCTGTCTTTAACCGCAAGCAACTCATTGGAGAATTTTTCTAGGGCAAATTTGCGCGCTTTTTCTATGTCGTCCATGGCACGGCGGCGGATGTTTTCACCTTCGGCCTTGGTATACAACACGGTCGCTTGAGCCTCTGCCAACTGCGCTTCCAATTCGGCAATGCGCTCTTCAGGGCTGGCTGCAACGGGGTTGTCTTGGGCGCCCTCGTCGGCTTGCGTTGTAGGGTTATCGTTTACGTTTTCAGTCATGAAGGGGTCCTGTAAATTTATAGCAATGCGTCAACAATGGGGATGGCCAGCAAAATCTCAAGCGAGAATAGCCATTTTTTTTAATTATTTTTTGAAGTTTATAAAAGACGGGCGTTTTTGCCCAAGGTTATTTGGCCAAGTCTATCTGGTCAGGCCTAGCAGATTAGTCGCGGGCTTTGTAACGGTCGTAGCCCCATAGGTATTGGCTTGGGCATTGCAATATGGTCCGTTCAATTTCACTGTTAAGTAGGCAGGGCGTGTCGATGCCGCCGTCGGCAATCGGCCGCACGTGTATGGCGTAGCCTCGTCCGTAAGCCAAGCGCTCACCAAATACCATGAGCACATGTGCGCCGGTGGTTTTGGCCAATTTTGAGGCCAACGTCATGGTGTAAGCCGGTCGACCAAAAAACGGCGCCCATTCGCCTTCGCCTTCTTGTGGCGCTTGATCGGGCAAAATGCCTATGGCTTCACCCCGTTGCAGTGCTTTTAATAAATGTTTAACGCCTTGGGCATTGGCTTGCACCAAGCTAATTTGGCCGCGTTGGCGGCCCCAATTCATGATGGGTAGCATCCAAGCATGGCGAGGCGTGCGGTAGAGTATGGTGATGGGGAAGCGGTTGGCCACGTACAAAGAGGTGATTTCAAAACAGCCTATGTGCGGGCTAAGGAATATCACCCCTTTGCCGCTAGCCAAGCCTTGTTCTATGTGTTCCCAGCCATCAAAGCTTTTCACTAAGGCGGCTTGGCGGCGGTCGCTGCGCAACCAAATGGCCAGGCTTTCTAGCAGGGCTTTGCCCGACTCGCCTATGCTAAGGCGCGCAGCTTGTTTAAATTCAGCCGGATTGGCGTAGATGCCGCTGGAGTGTAAGTTCTCTGCACTAATGCGCGCGTGCTGCAGTGATAAAGCCGAGCCCACCCAGCCTAATAACTTGCCCAAGCCATGCACAATAGGCAGTGGCAATAAGGCAAACGCCGTCAGCACTAATCGCAAGAAATTGAAACTTATGAAACGCATAATCGGATTATAGCGGAGTCTGGATTGATGCATGGCGATTCTTAAATGCGCCAGTCGGCATGCGGTTTTCTAGCCGCCAAGCCATCATTCGTTTGACGATAAGGCCTGCATTGAGCGATAATCGTGGCAGTTAATCATCCTTATGGTCTTATAGAAAATGAAGCAATCTCATATAGAAGTTACCGAGCGTATCATAGAAAAAAGTCGCCCTACTCGCACGGCTTACTTGAATCGCATAGACGATATCGTCAATCGGGAACGCGGTGCCGACCGCTTGGGTTGCGCTAACGTGGCCCATGCTTTTGCCGCTATGCCAACCAACGATAAGTTTCGCGTCATAGTAGAAAAGGCACCGAATATCGGTATCGTCACGGCTTACAACGAGATGCTTTCAGCGCATCAACCTTATGTGAATTACCCAGACATCATTCGCCATGAAGCAACCAAGCACGGTGCCACTGTGCAAGTGGCCGGTGGCGTGCCGGCCATGTGTGACGGCATCACCCAAGGTGAGCCTGGTATGGAATTGTCCTTATTTAGTCGCGACACCATAGCCATGGGTACCGCGATTGCCTTGTCGCATGACGTGTTTGATGCGGCTTTGTTACTTGGTGTGTGCGATAAAATTGTGCCTGGCTTGTTGATTGGCGCCTTGCATTTTGGTCATTTGCCTTGCGTTTTTGTGCCTGCTGGGCCAATGAGCACCGGCATCGATAATACCTCCAAATCCAAAGTGCGCGAGCAGTACGCACAAGGCAAAGTGACCCGTAAAGAATTATTGGCGTCGGAATCGGCCGCCTACCACGGCGCTGGTACCTGTACTTTCTATGGCACCGCCAACAGTAATCAAATGTTGCTTGAAGCCATGGGTTTGCATGTACCGGGCGCAGCTTTTATACACCCGCACGATGGCATGCGCGAATTGTTAACGCGTGAAGCGGTGAAGATGGTTTTAGCTAAAACCAAAAAAGAACACTTCACGCCTATCGGTAGACTGGTTGACGAGCACGTGATCGTGAACGCCATGGTGGCCTTATTGGCGACAGGCGGTTCAACTAATCATCTCATCCATTGGGTGGCCGTTGCCCGTGCCGCGGGCATCATGATTGACTGGACGGATTTTTACCACTTGGCAAAAACCACGCCTTTATTGGCCAGCGTTTACCCGAACGGCAAAGCGGATGTGAACCAATTCCAAGATGCCGGTGGTCCGGCCTTTGTCATCCGCGAATTGCTAGATGCCGGCTACATGTTCGCCGATGTGTTGACGGTTTCAAATGGCGGCTTACGTGATTACGCCAAGGCGCCCGCTAAAGAAAGCGAGCAACTGGTTTGGAAAGAGTTGCCTAAAGAAAGCCCTGACGAGAGCATAGTCCGCACGGCGGCCAAGCCGTTTGATGAATCAGGCGGCTTACGTTTACTCAAAGGCAATTTGGGTCGCAGCGTGATTAAGATTTCTGCTGTGCCAGCCGATCGCCACATTATTGAAGCGCCGGCTATTGTGTTTGATGCCCAAGAAGAATTACTGGCGGCGTTTGATCGTGGCGAGTTGGAAAAAGACTTCATTGCGGTGGTGCGTTTCCAAGGGCCTAAAGCCAATGGCATGCCAGAGTTGCATAAATTGACGCCGCCTATGGCCGTGTTGCAAAACAAGGGCTTCAGGGTAGCAATTGTGACCGATGGTCGCATGAGTGGCGCCTCCGGTAAAATACCAGCGGCCATCCATTTAAGCCCAGAAGCGTCAGCCGGTGGGCCTCTAGCTAAGGTGCGTGACGGCGACATCATTCGTTTGAATGCCACGGTAGGCATGGTTAACGTGTTGGTAGACGAAGACGAGTGGGCCGAGCGTGAAGTGGCCGAGTTGTCCGATAGCAAGCGTCACAATAATGCCCATGGCATTGGCCGCGAGTTGTTTGGTGGCATGCGTAAGAATGTGCTGTCGGCTGAAGAGGGTGCCATCACCTGGCTTTAGAAAAATAAAAATTGCGGCGCAATACGTTGTTGTTCGCCAACAATCTTCGCTTACATAGCACTCGTACGCGGTACTAAATTTTTTCTCGCGCCTAGTCTTGCGTGGCCATTTTTATTTTTTAAGTAACTAAAATTTAGATCATTTATTAATTAGGTAAACACATGAACACATTAGATTTAGCCAATTACGGCCCCGTTATTCCTGTCATCGTCATCAACCGTGTGGAAGATGCCGTGCCCATGGCCAGTGCCTTGTTGGAAGGCGGTATTCGTGTATTGGAAATCACCTTGCGCACATCGTGTGCCTTAGCAGGCATGGAAGCGATTGCAAAAGCCCTACCAGAAGCCATCATGGGTTCGGGTACGGTGCGTAATATAAAAGACGCGCAAGCCTCCAAAGATGCCGGTTGCCAATTTGCGGTGAGCCCAGGCTACACCAGTGAACTAGGTTTGGCCGCTAGAAAAATGGGCTTGCCTTTATTGCCAGGCGTGTCCACGGGTTCTGAAATCATGATGGCCAATGCCGACGATTATTATTTCTTGAAATTATTCCCAGCCGTGGCCGTGGGTGGCATCAATTTGCTTAAAGGTTTTTCCGGCCCGTTTGGTGACGTGAAATTCTGCCCAACCGGAGGCGTGACGGTGGAAAGCGCACCGCAATTTTTAGCCTTGCCTAACGTGGTAGTGTGCGGTGGCACTTGGTTAACGCCAGCTGATGCCGTGGCACGTGGCGATTGGGCGCACATTACTAAATTGGCTAAAGAGGCCAGCGCCATTAAAGCGGCGTAGTTTTCTCTGATTGACTATAGGGCTTTGCCATCTAGAGAGTTATCTAGGGGCAAAGCCTTTTTTATGATGCAACAGTTTAGGAATGCCGCGTGCCGTTTGATTTAAAAAAATACAAAAGCATCGTCTTTGATTGCGATGGCGTGGTGCTCGATTCGAATGCGCTGAAAACCCATGCGTATTTTCGTACGGCGAAAAATTTGGGCGCCACCGACAGCCAAGCCCAGGCCTTGGTGGATTACCACGTGCGCTTGGGCGGCATCTCCCGTTACCATAAATTTGATTATTATTTGCGTGAGATTCTGTCGCAAGAATCAATGCCTGAAGCCATCCAAAGCTTGTTGGATGCCTTTTCACGCGAGTTGGAAGACGGTTTGTTGCATTGTGCAATCGCGCCGGGTTTGGCGGCATTGCGCGCGGCCACGTCGCAGGCCAACTGGATGATTTTGTCTGGGGGTGATCAGGAAGAAATTCGCCGCTTGTTTGCGCGGCGTGATTTAGCCCGCTTTTTCGATGGTGGTTTGTTTGGCAGTCCGGATAACAAAGACACGGTGTTGGCTAGGGAAAAGGCCAACGGCAATGTGACCATGCCGGCCTTATTTATTGGCGACAGTAAATACGATTACCAAGCGGCCAGCCGAGCTGGATTGGATTTTGTCTTTTTGAGTGATTGGACGGAAGTGGCCGATTGGCAGGCCTATTGCCAGGCGCAGCAGATAGAGGTGTTGCCCAATCTGGCCGCGCTATTGAATTAGTCGGACTTAAATCACCCCTGCTATTTAGCCGCCGCGTCTAGCATGGCTTGCGCGCGCGATTGCGTGAGCTTGGCCGCGGCCAATGCGTCTTTTTTATTCCACTTTTTGCTCACCCAGCCTTGCAGGTTTTCCAGCACGATGTTGCTCATCGCTTCTATCCAAGCCGGGTTCTCATTTAAGGCCGGTATGTAGTGGTAGTCGCCACCACCATGACTTTGGAATATATGCTTGCCTTCCATGGCAATTTCTTCCAGGGTTTCCAAGCAGTCGCTGCTAAAGCCTGGGCAGATGATGTCTATGCGCGCGGTTTTAGCCGTGCCTAAATCCGCCAAGGTGCTGGCTAGGTAAGGTTTTAACCACTCTTGTTTGCCAAAACGCGATTGAAAGGCGACGGTGTATTGTGTTTTGTTCAATTGCAAGGCTTCAGCCAGCAAGCGGCCGGTTTTGTGGCACAAGCAATGGTAGGGGTCGCCGTTGTTTAAGTGCGCTTTGGGCACACCATGAAAACTCATGACCAATACGCTGGGCTGGCCGTGCACTTGCCAATGCGCTTGGACGCTGGCGGCCAGGGCGGCAATGTAATCCGGGTGGTCGTGGTAGCTGCGTATGCTGCGCAATGCCGGTTGGTTGCGGGTTTTAAGCAGGATGCGGTAGACCGCGTCCATGGCCGAGGCCGTGCTGCTGGCGGCGTATTGTGGGTACAAAGGCAAGACCAAAATGCGGTCGCAATGTTGAGCGCGCAAGGCATCCATGGCCGACTTCATGCTGGGGTTGCCGTAGCTCATGCCCAAGGCAACCGCGTAGGGTGATGCAATTTTTTTGGCCAGTGCCTCGTTTAATAAGCGGCATTGGTTTTGAGCGTGCACCAACAAAGGCGAGCCGGCATCGGTCCAAACTTGCGCGTATTTTTCCGCTGATTTCTTTGGGCGTATCACCAAAATAATGCAATGCAAAATCCAGCACCAAATAAAACGCGGGATTTCCACCACGCGCCTGTCCATTAAAAATTGCTGCAAGTAGGGTCGCAAGGCATTGGCCGTGGGGGCGTCGGGCGTACCTAAGTTAGCCAGCAGTATGCCCACTTTCAGCTGGTCGCCGTGGCTGTAATTGGGTTCTTGGTTGAAGTAAGCCATCGTTGGTCTCTTTTATTAGTCTTGTTTATTAATTTTGCGGTTTAATTGCTGTTATTGAGGGCGTTGGACAGCAGTTTTGCCGTCACATCGACTATCGGTATCACCCGTTCGTAGGCCATGCGGGTTGGGCCTATCACGCCTAAGGTGCCAACCACTTGGCCATCTGCTTCGTAAGGCGCGGTAATCATGCTGCATTCGTCCAAGGCCAAATAGCCGCTCTCGCCGCCTATGAAAATCTGTATGCCTTCCGCATGCTGGCTGTTATCTAACAGTTGCATTAAGGAGGTGCGCCGTTCAAACAACTCAAACAGCTTACGTAGACTGGTGACGTTGGTGGACAGTTCGTCGACTTGCAGTAAATTTCGCTCACCGGCAATGATGACGCCGTCTTTGTCGCCCTTGGCTTGCGAGCTGCTGGCGGCCATGGCGGCTGACATCAAGCGGTTCATGTCGCTTTGCATTTGTTGCAATTCGCTGTGCAGTTTTTGCTGCACTTCTTCAAAGGTTTGCCCAGCGTAGTGGCTGTTGAAGTAGTTGCTGGCTTGCGTCAGTGCACTTGATGAATAGGGTTTGTCGGCCAGGATGATGCGGTTTTGCACGTTACCGTCGCTGGTGACGATGATCACCAATATGCGCTTTTCCGACAACGGTAAAAACTCCATATGCTTGAAGGAGATGCGTTTGCGCTTAGGGATCATCACCAAACCGGCAAATTGCGTGAGTTGCGACAGCATGTCGGCCGCGCTGTTAATGAGTTCATTGGGGTTGGGTGAGGATAAGCCGCTTTTTAATTGTTGCACGGCTTGGCTGCCCAAAGGTTGCACGGTTAACAGCGAATCGACAAATAAGCGGTAGCCTTTTTGCGTGGGCACCCGACCGGCTGAGGTGTGCGGGCTGGCGATGAAGCCTAACTGTTCCAAGTCACTCATGACATTGCGTATGGTGGCAGGGCTAACGTCTAAGCCTGAATGCTGCAACAAGGTACGCGAGCCTATGGGTTGGCCGTCACTGATGTAATGCTCAACCAAGGTTTTGAGTAAAATTTGCGCGCGTTTATCCATATGGGCTGTATTTTGCCCGATTTATGCTTATCGTCATACTGCTATGCGCTAAATCTTGGCAACTAACTAAGCTTTCCCTTTGCGCAAAAAGCCATCTGTGATTTAATTTCGGCATGACGCTCGCATTCCAATCCATCGCCATCATAGGCAAATACATGAACCAATCGGCCTTGCAATTAATGCGCAAGGATTTGCTTGATTTGGCCGAGCATTTGTCGGCAAAAAACATACGGGTTTGGGTAGAGGAAGAGACCGCCCAGCATGCCAATATCAGCGCTTACAAAACCGCTACATTGAGCAACATAGGCAGCGAAGTGGACTTGGTGATTGTCATGGGTGGCGACGGCACCATGCTTAGCGTGGCGCGCAGTTTGATTGATTTTAATGTGCCCTTGGTCGGCATTAATCAAGGCCGATTCGGCTTTCTCACTGACTTGCGCGTGGAAGACATGTTGGGTCAGTTGGATCGCATTTTGGCGGGCGATTATGTCCTGGAGCCGCGGGTCATATTAAGCGCCACCGTCACGCGTGATGGCCAAGAAGTGCATGCCAATTACGCCCTGAATGACGTGGTGGTGAAAAGTGCGCTGCGTTTGATTGAATTGGAGGTCAGTGTGGACGAAAAGTTTGTCCACAAACAACGCTCGGATGGACTGATTATCAGCACGCCTACCGGCACCACCGCCTATGCCTTATCGGCAGGCGGGCCAATTTTGCACCCGAATTTGCAGGCCATTTCCTTGGTGCCGATTTGCCCGCATACCTTGAGCAATCGACCGATTGCCGTGCACAGTGACAGTCAAATAGACATACGCCTGCTGCAATTGGGTCATGCGCAACTCAGCTTCGATGGCCAGTTCCAAATGGAATTAAAACAGGGCGACAAGGTGACCGTGAAACGTGCCAGTCAAAGCGTGTCGTTGTTGCACCCTAGCGACTATTGCTACTTCGATATGCTGCGCAACAAGCTGAACTGGGGTTAAATGTTACACAGCCTTTCCATACGCGATTTCATTATCGTCAAGCAGCTCGATTTGGAATTCAACGCGGGCTATACCGTGCTGACCGGCGAAACCGGGGCCGGTAAATCCATATTAATCGATGCTTTATCCTTGGCTTTGGGTGCGCGCGGCGAGGGCGGCATTTGCCGAGCTGGCTGCGAAAAAGCCGAAATCAGTGCCATTTTTTCCATACAAGACAACCTGGATGCGCAGCAATGGATGCAAGCTGCTGAGCTGACTGAGGACGCTGGTGAATTGCTGTTGCGCCGGGTAATGTATGCCGATGGCCGTTCGCGGGCATTTATCAACGGTACCACGGTGACCGTGGCGCAACTCAAAGAATTGGGTGAGCTGCTGTTGGATATCTACAGCCAAAATGCCCACCACTCCTTATTAAAACCCATCACCCAGCGCAATGTGTTGGATCAGTTTGCCGGTTTGTCCGAACTGGCGCAGCAGGTGGCCGAGCAATTTAAGGCTTGGCATAAGCTCAATCAGCAGCGCTTGGAGGCGGAAAAAAATGCCAGCGTGTACGCGCGCGAGTTGGCGGAATTGCAAGAGACGGTGCAGGTCTTGACGGATTTGGCCATGACGGCAGAGGATTGGGCGCAATTGCAGCAAGAGCACCTGCGCTTATCCAATGCCGCCGATTTGATGAGCGGTGGCGCCGCTTGCCGTGATTTATTAAGCGAGGGTGAACAGTCGGCGCAACGCTTACTTTCCAAGGTGCGCTATAAATTGGAAAATTTAAGCGAATACGATGGCGCCTTGCAAGAAGCCATGGAAACCTTGGATTCGGCCATGATACAACTGGCGGAGACCGATCGTTTTTTAAATCACTACCTGCAAGACGCGGAATTGGATCCGGCCAAGCTGGCCGCTCTGGATGAAAAAATACAAAGTGTGCACGGCTTGTCGCGTAAATACCGTGTGCCACCAGAGGGTCTGGAAGCGCTGTTGCAGCAAAGCCAAGCGCGCATGATTGAGCTGGCCTTGTATGCCAATGACGATGCCTTAGCCAAACTGGAGGCGCAAGCCTGGTCCAGCTATCAAGCCAATGCTGAGCAATTGAGCGCCGGTCGCCAGTTAGCGGCGCGGGAATTAAGCGAAAAAATCAGTGCACAAATGCAAGATTTGTCTTTAGCCGGTGGTCAGTTTGAGGTGGCGTTATCGCCCCAGGCAGCAGCTGCCAGCGGCTTGGAGTTGGTCGAATTTTTAGTAGCCGGTCATGCGGGCGTGGCGCCTAGACCGCTTAATAAAGTGGCGTCGGGTGGGGAGTTGTCTAGGATTAGTTTGGCGATACGGGTGGTCACTGCCCATAAAGAAAACGTGCCGACCATGATTTTCGATGAAGTCGATGTTGGCATAGGCGGCGGGGTGGCGGAAGTGGTTGGTCGCTTGCTCAAGCAGTTGGGTGTGCCAGCCTCATCCCAAACGGGGCAAGCCCACGCAAGGCAAGTGCTGGTGATTACCCATTTGCCGCAGGTAGCGGCCTTAGCCAGTTGGCACATGCAGGTTAGTAAGTCGCAGCAAGATGGCCAAACCTTGAGCCACATTAGCCAGCTTGATCATGAAGCCAGAGTGGAAGAGATTGCCCGCATGCTAGGCGGCTTGGCCATTACCGAGACAACCCGGCAACACGCCAGAGAGATGCTAGCTTAACCTAAGTTGGGTTTAGTCTTTGGCGCAGGGTTGTTGCTTGCACATGCCGTATATCGTTAGCGCGTGGTCTTGCATGGTGAAGCCTAATTTGGCGGCGGCGCTTTCTTGCCTTTTTTCAATTTCCGCATCGTAAAACTCTTCAACGCGACCGCATTTAACGCAAACGACGTGGTCATGGTGGCCGCCGCTATTAAGTTCAAACACGGCTTTGCCGCTTTCAAAGTGGTGACGCACCAGTAAGCCTGCTTGTTCGAATTGCGTGAGCACCCGGTAGACCGTGGCCAAGCCTACGTCCTCACCGGCATTAAGCATGACTTTGTAGATATCCTCGGCAGACAGGTGCCGTTCTTTGCTGTTTTCAAATAGGCTTAATACCTTAAGTCTAGGCAAGGTGGCTTTGAGGCCAGCGTTTTTTAAGTCTCTTTGATCTTGCATGCGGGATTACTCACTATTAACAATGTCGGTGTTTTGGCTTGGCTGTCTACGTGTTATATTAACGCTAATTCTAATTTAAGTCATACTATGCGCAATTTATCTGCTATGCGTTACTCCATCCTGTTGTTAGCCTTGTTGTGTGCGTCCTGTGGCACCGCATTGCCTAGCGTTAAACCCTACAAGTTGGATGTGCAACAAGGTAACGTGGTTACCTCAAAAATGCTCTTGCAGTTACGCCCCGGCATGACCCAGTCGCAAGTGCGCTTTATTATGGGCACCCCGCTGATCCAAGACAGTTTTCACGGCAAACGTTGGGATTACGTTTACCAAATGCGTGAAAATGGCAAAATTACCGAGCAGCGCCGGGTCATTTTGGATTTTGAAAACGACCTTTTAAAAACCGTGCGCGGCGACGTGGTTGCATCTGCTAGTGATGCCAGTAAGTCCAATGAAGTAGCCGATAACAGCGGCACGCGCGTGATTAATCCATCGGCTAAAGCTAAAGACAAAAGTTTGTTTGGCGCATTAAAGTTCTGGCAAAAAGAACCGACAGCCAAGCCGGTGCCACAGGTCAAAGCAGACGAGTCGAGTAAGCAAGCAGTCGCGCCGGCTGTTGCCAGCGAAACCAAGCCCTCAGAAAGCAAGCCCTCAGAAAGCAAGCCACTTGAGCCGGCTGTTACGCCAGCGACCGTAAGCCCTGAGACGCAATCGGTATTGGCTGTGCCCCTGTTGCCGGCTGAACCCAGTCCGATTGCCGCCATACAAGCCCCAGTGGCAGCCGCTGAAGCACCAGCTGCTGCCGTGGTTGAAACGCCAGCTGCAGTGACGCCTAGTGTGGAATCGACAAGCGTGAAATCAGCTAGTGTGGAAGCGGCGCCTGTTCAAACTGAAGCGGCGCCAACTGCTGCTGTGGAATCGCCTGCGGCTGAAACGGCGGCTGTTGAAACTGCTACGGAATCCAGTCCAGTTGCAACGAGTGGTGTTGAAGCCGGCTCGGCCGAGCCGCTTGCTGCCCCAGCCGCAACGCCAGTCTACGAGTCGCCATCGGGCATGCAATTTGAGCGTAATTTAAGTGCGCTGCCGGAAGACATTGCGCCGCCCTCGGTGCCTGAGCCGGCGCCAGTGGTGACCAAGCCGCCTGCGGCCAGCACCGAGCTGCCTAAAGCAAAAGAGCTGCCGGTGACCGCTAAGCCTAGTTTTTTTGATCGCATGCTAGAGAAAATTGGCTTCTAAGGCCGCTTTACAATCCAAACAGTATTTATCAGGTAGTTATTATGGCTAATCCATTAAAAATCGTTATCGCCGGTTGCTCAGGTCGCATGGGCCACGCCTTATTAGAAGCGGTGTTTGCTGATGCCGATTTAGTCTTGCATGGCGCCTTAGATCGCGCAGGTAACCCGCAGCTTGGCCGTGATGCCGGCGAGCAATTTGGTATCGTGTCCGGTGTGAAATTAAGCGACGACGTCAATGCGGCTTTAAAAAATGCCGATGTCTTGGTTGACTTTACCCGCCCAGAAGCCAGCATGGCTTACTTGGCCACTTGCCAACAGCACGGGGTGAAAATGATCATAGGCACGACCGGCTTTTCGGTCGAGCAAAAGCTGGCCATTGAGCTGGCAGCCAAACAAAGCGCCATCGTCTTTGCGCCCAATATGAGCGTGGGCGTAACCTTGTTAATTAATTTGGTGCAAGCCGCAGCCAAGGTCTTGCATAGCGGGTACGACATCGAAATATTGGAAGCGCACCATAGGCATAAAGTGGACGCCCCATCGGGCACAGCGTTGCGTTTAGGTGAGGCGGCAGCCAGTGCCTTGGGGCGCAATTTAGACGAGTGCGCGGTCTACGGCCGCGAGGGCGTTACCGGGGAGCGTGATCCCAGTACCATAGGCTTTGCCACCGTGCGCGGTGGTGACGTGGTGGGCGATCACACGGTCTTGTTTGCCGGCACCGGCGAGCGCGTGGAGTTGACGCACAAGGCCAGCAGTCGTGCAACCTTTGCCTTGGGCGCCTTGCGTGCCGCTAAATTTTTAAGCAGCAAAGCTCACGGCTTGTTTGACATGCAGGACGTGCTTAATTTGCGCTAAGTTATAAGCTGGCCTAGCCGGCTGTGGAATAAAATATTCCATGGCTATTTTGCAATACGACGTTGAAATGCGAGCCGACTTTCGCTATAATTCGTTAATTCTGAAACGGGAAGAGTACACCTACTCCTCCCGTTTTGCGTATCTACCATCCGTTCATGATGGAAAACGATTATAAAAATTATTATTAGCGCACTTAAAAACATTTAAGTGAACTAAAACAAGGAGTTGCTGTGTCACAAAACCTGCCCGCCATACTAGTACTTGCAGATGGAACTGTGTTTCGTGGTAGCTCTATTGGTGTGTCAGGACAGGCCAGCCTCGGCCAAACAGTCGGTGAAGTGGTGTTTAACACCGCCATGACCGGCTACCAAGAAATCTTAACCGATCCTTCTTACACCAAGCAAATTGTCACCCTTACTTACCCACATATCGGCAATTACGGCGTTAACCCAGAAGACGTCGAATCTGGCCAAGTTTATGCTGCTGGTTTAATTATTCGTGACCTGCCTTTAATTCACAGCAATTTCAGAAACATCCAATCCTTAAGCGAGTATTTGGTGGCCAATAAAGTGGTCGCCATCGCCGATATCGACACGCGCAAATTAACCCGTATTCTGCGAGAAAAAGGCGCCCAAGCTGGTGCCATTATCGCCGGTGAGGCGGATGAGGCGAAAGCCATTGCCGCTGCCATGAGCTTGATTCAAGGCTTCCCTGGTTTGACTGGCATGGATTTGGCCAAAGTGGTCACTTGCAACAAGCCCTATGAATTCACTGAAGCCGAGTGGGCTTTAGGGCAAGGGTTTGCTCAGCCGCCGGCTAAAAAATTCCATGTGGTGGCTTACGACTACGGCGTCAAGCGTAACATTTTGCGTATGTTGGTGTCGCGCGGCTGTAAAGTCACCGTGGTGCCGGCGCAGACTGCCGCGGCCGACGTGTTGGCCTATGAGCCGGATGGTGTGTTTTTATCCAATGGTCCGGGGGACCCAGCGCCATGCGATTACGCTATTGCTGCCATTAAAACCATAGTCGACAGCGGCGTTCCAACCTTTGGTATTTGCTTAGGTCACCAATTGTTGGCCTTAGCCAGTCAAGCAAAAACCCACAAAATGAAATTCGGTCACCACGGTGCCAACCACCCGGTGCAAGACATCAAAACCAAGCGCGTTTACATCACCAGTCAAAACCACGGTTTTGCGGTCGATGCCGCCAGCTTGCCGGCCAACCTTAAAACCACGCATGTATCATTGTTTGATGGCAGCTTGCAAGGCATAGCCCGCACCGATAAACCGGCCTTTAGTTTCCAAGGTCACCCTGAGGCCAGCCCAGGCCCGACAGAAATGAGTTATTTGTTTGATCAATTTATTGCATTAATGGAAAAAAACTAGGCTGACCTTAAACTTTGGTGAGCCCGCTAAGCGTGCTAACTGAAAACGGTCGACCCAGGATTAACAACTGAGAAACTATGGCAAAACGTACAGACATTAAATCCATACTTATCATAGGCGCAGGGCCTATCGTAATTGGTCAAGCATGCGAGTTTGATTACTCCGGTGCGCAGGCATGCAAAGCCCTCCGCGAAGAAGGTTACCGCGTTATTTTGGTGAACTCCAATCCGGCCACCATCATGACCGATCCGGAAATGGCCGATGCCACTTACATCGAGCCGGTGACCTGGCAAGTGGTGGAAAAGATTATTGCTAAAGAACGCCCGGATGCTTTGTTGCCTACCATGGGTGGGCAAACGGCTCTCAATTGCGCCCTGGATTTAGATAAGCACGGTGTCTTAGCCAAATACAAAGTGGAGTTAATCGGCGCTTCCAAAGAGGCCATAGACAAGGCCGAAGACAGGCAAAAATTTAAAGAAGCCATGACCAAGATAGGCCTAGGCTCAGCGCGTTCCGTGATTGCCCACAGCATGGAAGAAGCCTTGCAAGTGCAACCTGGCATAGGCTACCCAGCGATTATTCGCCCGTCCTTTACCATGGGCGGCAGTGGCGGCGGCATTGCCTACAACCGTGAAGAATTTGTGTCCATCTGCGAGCGCGGTTTGGATGCCTCGCCCACCAGCGAATTGCTCATAGAGGAATCCTTGTTGGGTTGGAAAGAATACGAGATGGAAGTGGTACGCGACTCCGCGGACAACTGCATCATCGTCTGCTCCATTGAAAACCTAGACCCCATGGGCGTGCATACCGGTGACTCAATTACCGTTGCGCCAGCCCAAACCTTGACCGATAAAGAATACCAAATCATGCGCAATGCCTCCTTGGCCGTGTTGCGTGAAATCGGCGTCGACACTGGCGGTTCGAACGTGCAATTTGCCATCAACCCAGTAGACGGTCGCATGATCGTCATCGAGATGAACCCACGTGTGTCGCGTTCATCGGCCTTGGCTTCTAAAGCGACCGGTTTCCCTATAGCGAAAGTGGCCGCCAAATTGGCGGTGGGCTTTACCTTGGACGAATTGCGTAACGAAATTACCGGTGGTGCAACGCCGGCTTCGTTTGAGCCGTCTATCGATTACGTGGTGACCAAGATACCTAGGTTTGCCTTTGAAAAATTTCCGCAAGCCGATTCGCGTTTAACCACGCAAATGAAATCGGTAGGCGAAGTCATGGCCATGGGCCGCACCTTCCAAGAATCCTTCCAAAAAGCCTTGCGCGGCCTGGAAGTGGGCGTGGACGGATTGGATGAAAAAACCACCGACCTAGACTTGATCACCAAGGAAATGGGTGTGCCTGGGCCGGAACGTATTTGGTACGTGGCCGATGCCTTTAGGTTGGGCATGAGCGTGGACGAGGTGTTCGCTATCTGTAAAATTGACCATTGGTTCTTGGTGCAAATTAAAGATTTGATAGACCGCGAGCAAGCCTTAAAAGGCAAGCAGATCGCCGATCTGGATAAAGCCGCCATGCTGAAATTAAAACGCAGCGGCTTCTCAGACAGGCGTTTAGCCAGCTTGCTCAATACCGATCAGCACGCCGTGCGCGCCTATCGCCAAGCCCTGCAAGTACGCCCGGTTTACAAGCGTGTCGACACCTGTGCGGCCGAGTTTGCGACCAACACCGCTTACATGTATTCCAGCTACGAAGAAGAGTGCGAAGCCGCGCCGAGCAATAAGAAAAAAATCATGATATTGGGCGGCGGTCCTAACCGCATAGGCCAAGGCATCGAGTTTGATTATTGCTGCGTGCATGCCGCCTTTGCCATGCGCGAAGACGGTTATGAAACCATCATGGTTAACTGCAACCCGGAAACCGTGTCCACCGATTACGACACCTCGGATCGCTTGTATTTTGAGCCGGTGACCTTAGAAGACGTATTGGAAATTGTCGCCATCGAAAAACCGGTTGGCGTGATCGTGCAATACGGTGGCCAAACCCCATTAAAATTAGCGCGTGATTTAGAAAAAGCCGGCGTGCCCATCATAGGCACCACCCCGGATGCGATTGATAAAGCCGAAGACCGTGAGCGTTTCCAAAAAATGCTGCAAGAATTAGGCCTTAAACAACCGCCTAACCGCACCGCCAGAACGCCAGAAGAAGCCATACGCTTGGCGCTAGAGATTGGTTATCCATTGGTGGTACGCCCTAGCTATGTGTTGGGTGGTCGCGCCATGGAAATCGTGCAAGAGCAATCGCAATTAGAGCGTTACATGCGTGAGGCAGTTAAAGTATCCAACGAATCGCCGGTGCTATTGGATCGATTCTTAAACGATGCCCTAGAAGTCGATGTCGATGCCTTGTGCGACAGCACTGGCGACGTCATCATAGGCGGCATCATGGAGCACGTTGAACAAGCCGGTGTGCATTCTGGCGACTCCGCGTGCTCATTGCCACCGTATAGCTTGTCGGCTAAGTTGCAGGACGAATTGCGTGAGCAAACCAAACAAATGGCCCGTGCTTTAGGCGTGGTCGGATTGATGAATGTGCAGTTTGCCATCCAAGGCAAAACCGTTTACGTGTTAGAAGTGAACCCACGCGCATCGCGTACCGTGCCATTTGTTTCGAAAGCCTGCGGTTTGCAATTGGCTAAAGTGGCGGCACGTTGCATGATAGGCACCTCGCTAAAAGCACAAGGCGTGACCCGTGAAATCATCCCACCGTTCTATTCCGTGAAAGAGGCGGTGTTCCCCTTCATTAAATTCCCTGGGGTGGACACGATTTTAGGTCCAGAAATGAAATCCACCGGTGAGGTGATGGGCGTAGGCGCTACCTTTGCTGAGGCATTCTTGAAATCGCAACTGGGTGCCTCCACCAAGTTGCCTGAAGGCGGTCGCGCCTTCATTAGCGTGCGCAAGGAAGACTACAACAAAGTAGTGGAAATCGCTCATGCCTTGCACGATTTAGGCTTTGAGTTGGTAGCCACCAAAGGCACGGCCACGGCTTTAACGGCCAACGGCTTAAAAGTGGCGTCGGTGAACAAGGTGGCCGAAGGCCGTCCGCACATTGTCGACATGATTAAGAACAACGACATCAGCTTTATCGTGAACGTGACCGAAGACAAACGCGCCGTGGCCGATTCCTACGAAATTCGCCGCTCTGCCTTGCAAAACAAAGTCACTTATTACACCACGCTAGCTGGCGCAAAAGCCGCCTGCATAGGCATGGCTCACATGCAAGAGCTGACCGTTGAGTCCTTGCAAGACTTGCATAAAAAGCTGGCATAAAATACACTTTGATCAAGATTTTTTAATTTACACACTAGCAATGACATTTAAAGCCACACTCAGTTTGGGTGTGGTTTGTTTTTTATTCAGGGATTTTTTAAGATGGCAGTGATACAAGTTCCGGTGACCGTTAAAGGCGCCGCACTATTAAAAGAAGAGTTGTTGCGTTTACGCGGTGTCGATAGACCGGACGTCATACAGGCGATTGCGGAAGCACGTGCGCAAGGCGATTTATCGGAAAATGCCGAGTACGAAGCGGCAAAAGAACGCCAAAGTTTTATCGAAGGGCGCATTGCCGAATTGGAAGCTAAGTTGTCCAATGCCATGATCATCGATCCGACCACCTTGCACGCCGATGGTCGCTGTGTATTCGGCGCCACCGTGCGCATAGAGGATTTAGAAAGCGGTGCCGTCATCAGCTACCAAATCGTTGGTGACGACGAAGCCGACATTAAAAACGGTAAGATTTCCATCAGCTCACCGATATCACGTGGTTTGATAGGTAAATCAGAAGGCGACGTGGCAGAAGTCATGGCGCCAGGTGGCATAAAAGAATACGAGATATTAGAAGTTCAATACATTTAGTGCGGTTTAATCTGAGGCATCACCATGAAAAATAATTGGTCAGATAAAGTCAGTTTGTTACTCATTACCTTTTGGGTAGGCAGTCTTTGGAGCATAGCCGCGGTCGCCTACGTCTTGTTTAATACGCTTCCAGACCGGCAGTTGGCAGGCCAGTTGGCCGGTCAGTTCTTTGATTACGTGGCCTATTTAGGGCTGTTTTCTGCTTTTTTCTTATTGATGCAACGCTTATTTAGCTTTGGCAGCCTCGCTTTAAAGCAAGGCTATTTTTGGGCGGTGCTGGTGATGTTGTTATTGGTTTTAGCCGGTCACTTTGGCATACAGCCGATATTGGCCCAATTAAAAGCCGATGCCTTGCCCAGCGATGTTATGCAAAGTGTGTTTTCTGATCGGTTTGCCACGTGGCACGGGGTAGCCAGCATTGCCTATGTGTTGCAATGCTTGCTTGGTTTGGTGGTGGTGCTGAAAAAGTAAGGCCTTATTTCTGCGGCACGACGATTTTTGGTTTGGTCGATGCGCGGTACACCACCAATTGTTTACCTATTTGATGCACGGCAAGCGCATTCGTCTGTTGGCAAATATCCACCAGCATTTGACTGCGCAAGACTCGGTCGTCGCTCATGACTTTAATCTTGATGAGTTCGTGGGCGTCTAAGTTGACGTTAATTTCTTTCATGACCGCCTCGGATAAGCCCTTGTTGCTGATCATAACGACCGGGTTTAAGTTATGCGCTAGGCCACGTAAGTAGCTGATTTGTTTTGAATTCACGTTGATTTCTTCTTTTAGGTTGACTGCTTAGTCTGGATTTTTAGTGCGGTATTTTATGTGGGCGAAGTTTAACAGATGAAGCTAAAACCTTCCAGCAAAGCTTGGATGCACGAACACGTTAACGACGAATTCGTTAAGCGCGCGCAAAAAGAAGGCTACCGCGCACGCGCAGCCTACAAGTTAATTGAGATAGACGACAAAGATAAGCTGATTAAACCCGGCATGACCATAGTCGACTTAGGCGCCACGCCTGGTAGTTGGTCGCAAGTGGCGACCCAACGTCTAAAGGGCCAGGGCCGTATCATCGCCTTGGATTTGTTAGAGATGGAGCCCATCAAAGGCGTGGAATTTATCCAAGGTGATTTTCGCGAAGAGGCTATTTTAAGGCAATTGGAAAACAGTTTGCAGGGCAAGCAAGTAGACCTTGTAATTGCCGACATGGCCCCCAATATGTCAGGTATCACCATCGTTGATCAAGCCGGTGCGGCCTATTTAACCGAATTGGCTTTGGAGTTCAGTCGCGATTGGTTGAAACCAAGCGGTAATTTTTTAGTCAAGGTATTCATAGGTGCTGGTTTTGATGAGATTTTAGCCAGCATGCGCGGCCTGTTTGATAAAGTCGTCACACGCAAACCCAAAGCGTCACGTGGACGCAGCAATGAAGTGTATTTGCTGGGCTTGGGTAAAAAGTAGGGGCGCATGCCTTAGCCCCTAAAAAAATAAGTGAAAATGCAAGCAAGGCCTGACAGTGGGTGCAAATTTAAGCATAAAATAGCCATAACGCTTAGGCCTTTTAAAAAAGGAAGACGATTTTGAATAATATCTTTAAGAACATTGCCATTTGGGTTGCGATCGCCATGGTGTTAATGGCGGTGTTTAATTTAAGTGGTGTCAAAAACAGCGCAGACAGCCAAATCGTCTATTCCCAATTCATACAAGAAGTGAAAGACGGCCGCATTGCTAAGGTGCAGATTGATGGCCGCGTTTTGCACGGCACCACCCACGACGGTAAAAAATTCAACAGTTACGCGCCTACCGATCCTTGGTTGGTATCCGATTTATTGAAAAACAATGTGCAAGTCGAGGCCAAGCCTGAAGAAGAGCAATCTTTCTTGATGAGTTTGTTTGTGTCCTGGTTCCCTATGATATTGCTGATTGCGGTTTGGGTGTTTTTTATGCGCCAAATGCAAGGCGGTGGTAAAGGCGGCGGTCCATTCTCGTTTGGCAAAAGCAAAGCCCGTCAATTAGATGAAACCAATAACCAAACCACGTTTGCTGACGTGGCCGGTTGCGATGAAGCCAAGGAAGAAGTCACGGAAATCGTCGAATTTTTACGTGACCCGACTAAATTCCAAAAATTAGGCGGCCGCATTCCTCGTGGCGTGCTCATGGTAGGCCCACCTGGTACCGGTAAAACCTTGTTGGCGCGTGCCATTGCCGGCGAAGCCAAAGTGCCGTTCTTCAGCATCTCTGGTTCAGACTTTGTGGAGATGTTTGTAGGCGTGGGCGCAGCCCGCGTGCGCGACATGTTTGAGAACGCCAAAAAGAACGCACCTTGCATCATCT
>CALFXV010000047.1 GCA_937957775.1 uncultured Methylotenera sp.
AACGCCGCCATGGCAAAGGCACGTTTGTCACCAAAGGCGTCGATGGCGCATCGATGATGCGTTTCTTCCGCTTTCGCGGCGTCGATGCCGCCCGCAGTGGAGCCCCCCAGTCGCGCATCTTGTCGAACCGACTTCGCGCAGCGAGCACACATGAAGCCAACACATTCGGCCTTCAAAAAGGCGCGGAAGTTTTTCAGCTCGAACGCTTGCGCAGCCTAGACAACGAGCCCTGCCTGCTCGAAAGCATCGTGCTGCCACTGCCCCTCTTTGGCAAATTGGCCGATTCAGACACCGACACCTGGGACGACCTGCTCTACCCCATGTTCCAAGCACGTTGTGGCGTGGTGATTCAAAAAACACAAGACAGTCTGAGCTTCTCGCAACTCAACGCCACACAAGCCAAGCGCCTCAAACTCACCCCCGCCCACCCCTGCGTGCTGGTGGAGCGCCTTGCCTTTGACATGGCAGGTCGCTGCGTCGAATTGCGCACCACGCGCGGCGATGCGTTCGCATTCAAGTACACCACCCAACTGCAATAACCACCCTGGAGACACCTGATGAAGACAAGCACTTTGACACGCCGTCACACACTCAAAACGATCACCTACGCCCTGCTGAGCGCCTGTGTCTTTGCGCCTGTGGCCATGGCCCAAGGCGCGTTTCCCAACAAGCCCATCACCTTGGTGGTCACCTACCCGCCAGGTGGCGGTGCCGACGCCATGGCCAGACTGATGGCCAAAGCCAGTTGATTAGGGCTTAAAAATGGGTGTGCTTTTGCGCGTTTAGGCGCAGTGTCTATAGTGTGCATGATGGACCTCAAAAAATTAAAAAGCAGCATGGGCAGCAGCAAGGGCTGGCCATGGTTTAAAGGATTAAACGCTGATTTTTTGAGGTGGGGCGCGCGCTGCGTAAGCGCTAAGTGACTTACTTAGGGCGTTTAAATGCTGAAAGGCGTGTAGGCTAAAGCGGGCATCAAAGTGCGCTAGGACAATGCCGTCTGGCACTATCGCACCGCTGACTTGCGCGTAGCTTAAGCACTGCGCGCATGGCTCGCTGGCGGTTTTTTTATCCTGTTGACTGTGTTGCTTAAACTCGTTGGCATGGTTTATTTCGTGTGCAGCCAGGCCTATCTGAGTAAAAGCAAACAGGAAGATGAGCGCGAAATGAACGGCGTAACGTTTTAACATGGATTGATTACTGCATTAAATTTAAAGCCGCACCGTGATAGCCACGGGTGCGGCTTTTATCATTTAAGCAAAGTTGGCTGAAGCAAAATCCCAGTTAGCCAAGGAAGCTAAGAACACTTCAACAAACTTAGCGCGGGCATTGCGGTAGTCGATGTAATAAGCGTGTTCCCATACGTCTATGGTCAGTAAGGCTTTGTCGCCTGTGGTCAATGGCGTGCCAGCTGCGCCCATGTTGACGATGTCAACCGAGCCGTCGGCTTTCTTGACCAACCAAGTCCAGCCTGAACCGAAGTTACCCACGGCTGAAGCTTGAAAGGCTTTTTTGAACTCGTCAAACGAACCCCATTTAGCATTAATGGCGTTGGCCAATGCGCCACTTGGTGCGCCGCCGCCGTTTGGTTTCATGCTGTTCCAAAAGAACGTGTGGTTCCAGATTTGCGCGGAGTTGTTGTAGATGCCGGCGCTGGATTTTTTGATGATGTCTTCTAGGCTGGCATTTTCAAAATCGGTACCTTTAATCAAATTGTTTAAATTGGTCACGTAAGTTTGGTGGTGTTTGCCGTAATGGAAATCCAAGGTCTCTTCAGAAATGTGAGGTGCTAAAGCAGTTTTAGCGTAAGGTAGTGCAGGTAAGGTGTGTTCCATGATTCATCCTTTAAGGGTCATTTTTAGGTAAAAAATTGCTATGCGTTATTTTGCCATAATATCAGGGTAATTTAGTAGGGTATTGCTATTTTTTCTTGGCACGCGGGTGGGCTTGGTCGTAGACACTGGCCAAATGCTGAAAATCCAAGTGGGTATAAACTTGAGTAGTGCTGATGTTGGCATGGCCTAGCATCTCCTGCACGGCGCGTAAATCTTGGCTGGATTGCAATACGTGGCTGGCAAAACTGTGGCGCAACAAATGCGGGTGCACGCTGCTGCTCATGCCTTGCTTGATCGACCACTGCTTGACTCGGTATTGCACCGCTCGAGGGCTAATGCGTTTGCCTTGTTGCGTGACAAATAAGGCATCCGGGTTGCTGTCGGCGATACGCAGGCTGGCGCGCTGATTTAACCAAACTTTGATGGCTTGACTGGCGTGGCTGCCCATGGGCACGATGCGCGTCTTATTGCCTTTACCGGTTACCGTGACGGTGCCGGCGGTGAAGTCGACCATGGCGCAGTCTAAATTGACCAGTTCGGCCAAGCGTAAACCAGAGGAATAGAACAATTCTAAAATGGCATGATCGCGTTGAGCGAGCAGGTCGTCGCCTTGTATGGCGACAAATTTTACTGCTTGGTCGGTGGACAAGGCTTGCGGCAAAGTCTTGGCCGATTTGGGCGCGCGTAAGCCTATCACAGGGTTTTGTTGGTAGCCTTGCTGGTGGACTAAGTAATTGAAATAGCCACGCCATGCCGACAGGGCGCGGGCGATGCTTTTGCCGCTCAAGCCGCGGCTGTGTAAGCTGGCTATGTAGCGGCGTATGTGCGTGCTTTGCACTTGCGCTAGTTCGGTATCGCCGACTAATGACATCAACAATTCGATGTCCCTGGCATAATTTTTGAGCGTGAGCGCACTGAGGCCGCGCTCAAACGTCAGGTGCTGCAGGTAGGCTTTGAGGTGGCTCACTGGCAGGTGGGCAACTCGCTAAAGATGAGCGGCCACGGCCGCGCTGACCAAATCGCCTATGCGTTGTAAATACAAGGACCCCATGTCGGCTTTGAAGCGGTCTGGGTTTTCTGTACCCAATATGAGTACGCCATAAACCTGTTTTTCATCGCTAAGCGGGATAAAGGCGAAAGACTGCAAGGACTCTGGCACTATGCCGTCGGCCAAGGCGGGCTTTTCACCGCAATGCGGCAAGCTTAATGCGCTGACCCAGTCTTGAAAGGGGCTGGACACGGTGCTAAACAATTTATCTTGGGCCAGCGCTGGGTTGCTAGGGGCTTGCCAAATTAACAGTTGACTGTGCGACACGGCAAAGATGTCTTGCATGCTTTGCGCCACTAAATTGTTCAGTCCATCTAAGCTTGGGCTGGCAAGCAGCTGAACGCTAAATTGATGGACATGACCACTGGTTTTGTCGTTTTGTTCGGCGTAGGCAATCAGTTGCGCCATCTTGCTTTCCATCACCCGTATCTTGTCGCGTTGCGCCAATTGCTGGCGTTCGGTAAGAGAAATCGTGCCATTGCCGTGTGGGCTGGGTAGAAAAATTTCCGTGAGCAAGTGCGCGTGCTGTTCAAAAAATTGCGGGTGGCTGCGTAAATAGCGGCTCACTTGTTCGGCGTACAACGGGTCTTCTTGATCTTGTTGCATGGGGGTCCTTGAGGAACGCAAATGGTTTGTCGTTACTTTAGCTTATTGTGATGCTGCCAGTAAATACCGTCACGGCCGGGCCGGTCATCATGACCGCTGAGTCGCCGCCTTGCCAGGCAATGGACAGTTCGCCACCACGGGCGCTCACCTTGACCGGCGACGTTAACTGGCCGGATAGGATGCCGCTGACCACAGCCGCGCAAGCGCCGGTGCCGCAGGCTAAGGTTTCGCCGCTGCCGCGTTCAAACACCCGTAATTTAATCTGCTGTGGGTTAACGATTTGCATAAAGCCAACGTTGACTCGTTCAGGGAAGCGCGGGTGCACTTCAATTTGTAGCCCCAATTCGACCACTGCGGCCGTGTCGACATTGTTAACTTGCAGCACCGCATGCGGGTTGCCCATGGACACGGCAGCAATCTGCAGCGTTTGCTCACCCACTTGCAGGTCGTATTGGAGGGCTTGCGTATCGGCAATAAAAGGAATGTCGGACGGTGCCCATTTAGGCTTGCCCATGTTGACGGTGACCAAGCCATTGTCTTCTAAGCTAGGGTGTATGATGCCGCTGGCGGTTTCTACCGAGATGGTTTTTTTGTTGCTCAAACCCTGTTCAGCGACAAAGCGCACAAAGCAACGAGCGCCGTTGCCGCATTGCGCCACTTCGCTGCCATCGGCATTAAAAATACGGTATTTAAAATCCGCTACGCTGGACGATTCGACCAATAGCAATTGATCAAACCCGACGCCGAATTGGCGATGGGCTAATTGTTGGATTTGTTGCGGGCTGAGATGCACGATTTGGTGGATGGCATCGATGACCATGAAGTCGTTGCCGGCACCTTGCATTTTGCTAAAAGATAATTGCGTGGATTTAGAATTCATAAGCTTTATTATAAATTGATAGTAGGGGCCGGCTATTTTTTATTGCAATATTTTAGTCTTAATATTCAATACTTAGGTAGAATCCTAACTCGGTAATTGACCTGATGATCATGCTTCAGCCTTTAGTATGGAAATCATTTCATTTTTTATAGTTTACTTTTCAAGGCGCACAAATGAACGACTATCTTTTTACTTCAGAATCCGTTTCTGAAGGTCACCCAGACAAACTCGCAGACCAAGTATCCGACAGTATTTTAGACGCGATATTAGAACAAGACCCGACTGCCCGTGTTGCAGCAGAAACTTTAGCCAACACCGGTTTAATTGTGTTGGCAGGTGAAATCACCACCACCGCTAACGTGGATTACATCAAAGTAGCGCGTGAGACCATCAAACGCATAGGCTACGACAACACCGACTACGGCATAGACTACAAAGGTTGTGCGGTATTGGTGGCTTACGACAAACAATCCCCTGACATTGCCCAAGGCGTGGACGGTGCGCAGGACGACCCATTGGACCAAGGCGCCGGCGATCAGGGCTTGATGTTTGGCTACGCGTGCGATGAAACGCCGCAATTGATGCCATTGCCGATTTGGTTGTCGCACCGCATCATGGAGCGTCAAGCGCAGTTGCGTAAAGACGGCCGTTTGCCATGGTTGCGTCCGGACGCGAAATCGCAAGTCACCATCAAATACCAAGACGGCAAAGCCAGCGCGATTGATACCGTGGTGGTATCAACCCAACACGCCCCGGAAATGGAATTAAAAGACATACGCGAAGCGGTGATAGAAGAAATCATCAAGCCGACCTTGCCTAAAGAATTGATTAAGGGCGACATCAAGTTCTTGGTCAACCCTACTGGCCGATTTGTGATTGGCGGCCCACAAGGCGATTGCGGTTTGACCGGTCGTAAAATCATCGTCGATACCTACGGTGGTGCGGCGCCTCATGGCGGCGGCGCTTTTTCTGGCAAAGACCCATCTAAAGTAGACCGTTCCGCGGCGTATGCTGGCCGTTATGTGGCAAAGAATATCGTTGCTGCCGGCTTGGCATCCCGTTGCTTGGTGCAAATTTCCTACGCGATTGGGGTGGCGCAACCGACCTCCATCATGGTCGAGACCTACGGTACCGGTAAGGTATCCAACGAAGTGCTGACCGCCTTGGTGCGCGAACACTTTGATTTGCGTCCTAAAGGCATAGTAAAGATGCTGAATTTACTGCGTCCTATTTATACTAAAACCGCTGCTTACGGTCACTTTGGCCGTGATGAACCGGAGTTTACTTGGGAAGCGATAGACAAAGCCGCGGCCTTAAAAGCTGCTCTTTAAGTCAAGATTGAAACAATAAAAAGCCTTGCCGCTAACTGCAGCAAGGCTTTTTTATTGGCTGTACGGAAAATCATGAGTTAGCAAAATGGGCTTGGAAGGGCAAACAAACTCTCGTATAATGCCTGCCATTCCGAGGAGCGTTGCGAGAGTCCTTCTCCCAGGCTCGGAACAGGTTAGAACGACGCTCACCTTATTAACCGTGCCGGGCACGGGATACGGGTGAGACAAGCGTACCGCCTCTCAAATTAAATACCCTTTCCCTCCGGTCACATATTCAAGGAAATTGAACATGAATGCTGTGACTGCTGATGTTAAAAATACAGTAAAAGATTACGTGATTGCCGATATCGGCTTGGCCGCATTTGGCCGTAAAGAAATCGCCATTGCCGAAACCGAAATGCCAGGCTTGATGGCGATCCGTGAAGAGTTTGCCCTAATTCAACCGCTTAAAGGCGCGCGCATTACCGGTAGCTTGCACATGACCATACAAACCGCCGTGCTCATCGAAACGCTAAAAGATTTAGGCGCGGAAGTGCGTTGGGCCTCATGCAATATTTATTCTACCCAAGACCATGCTGCGGCAGCGATTGCCGAAGGCGGCACACCGGTATTTGCGGTTAAAGGCGAAAGCTTGGCCGACTATTGGGACTACACCCACCGTATTTTTGAGTGGAGCGACGGTGGCTACACCAATATGATTTTGGATGACGGTGGCGACGCGACTTTGTTGTTGCATTTAGGTACCCGCGCCGAAAAAGATTTGTCTCTGGTAGCGCATCCGACTTCAGAAGAGGAAGTGTGTTTATTCGATTCCATTAAAGCCAAACTAAAAGTCGATCCAACTTGGTATTCCGTGCGTTTGGCTAAAATCAAAGGCGTGACCGAAGAAACCACCACCGGTGTGCACCGTTTGTATCAAATGCACAAAGAAGGCAAATTGGCTTTCCCTGCAATTAACGTGAACGACTCGGTGACCAAATCCAAATTTGACAATTTATACGGTTGCCGCGAATCCTTAGTGGACGCGATTAAGCGTGCTACGGACGTGATGATCGCCGGTAAAGTGGCGGTAGTAGCCGGTTACGGCGATGTGGGTAAAGGTTCTGCACAAGCTTTGCGCGCCTTGTCTGCGCAAATTTGGGTGACCGAGATTGATCCCATTTGTGCCTTGCAAGCTGCCATGGAAGGCTACCGCGTGGTGACCATGGATTACGCTGCGGAACACGCTGATATTTTTGTCACGGCAACCGGTAACTACCACGTGATTACCCATGAGCACATGGCCAAAATGAAAGACCAAGCCATTGTTTGTAACATCGGCCATTTTGATAACGAGATAGACGTGGCTTCATTGGAAAAATACGAGTGGGATGAAATTAAACCGCAAGTGGATCACGTGATTTTCCCTAACGGCAAAAAAATTATTCTGTTGGCAAAAGGTCGCTTGGTTAATTTAGGTTGCGGTACCGGCCACCCAAGCTACGTCATGAGTTCTAGCTTTGCTAACCAAACCATTGCGCAAATTGAATTGTTTACGCAAACTGCTAACTACCCGGTGGGTGTTTACACCTTGCCTAAGCACTTGGACGAGAAGGTGGCGATCTTACAATTGCGCAAATTGAATGCGCAATTGACCAGCCTAACCGATCAACAAGCGGCTTACATTGGTGTGCAAAAGCAAGGTCCTTTTAAACCGGACACTTACCGTTATTAGAAAACGCAGCCGAATTTGCGGCTAGCGTTTTGTTATCAGGTTTTACTGATTAATGAAGGGGCGGCATGCGATTATTGTTGGGCTGGATTTTGAACGCCTTGGCGCTGTTAGCCGTGGCCTACTACGTGCCCAACATTCATGTGGCCGATTTTACTACGGCTTTGCTGGCAGCGCTGGCCATAGGTTTGGTCAATTTATTGCTCAGACCTATTCTGGTGCTGCTCACTTTGCCCATTACTTTGCTTACTTTAGGGCTATTTTTATTGCTGATAAACGGCGTATTATTTTATGCCGTGGGCAATGTTTTGCCTGGCTTTGAAGTGCAAACCATACGCGCCGGTTTAATCGGGGCTTTGTTATACAGCGTGCTAGCATGGTTGTTGGGCGCCATAGTGATAGACGATAAAAAAGACAAATAAATGAACAGCAACGCATACAGTTTTGAGTTTTTCCCGCCAAAGACTGCAGAAGGCATGGCGACGCTGCGCGACGCCCGTGCAGAGCTGGCCAAATTCAATCCCGAGTTTTTCTCCGTGACGTTTGGGGCGGGCGGTTCAACGCGCGACCGAACCATGGAAACGGTGTTGGACATTCAGCAACAAGGCTTAGCAGCGGCACCGCATATCTCCTGCGTTTCTTCCAGCAAGGAAGAAATCCGTGCCTTATTGCAAGCTTACCAAGCCAGTGGCATCAAGCGTTTGGTGGCCTTGCGCGGCGACCTGCCATCGGGTGAAGTGAGCGCGGGCGACTTTCGCTACGCATCGGAATTGGTCGCCTTCATACGCGCTGAAACCGGTCAACATTTTCACATCGAAGTGGCGGCCTACCCAGAGTTTCATCCAGAAGCGAAGAGCCCGGCGGCCGATGTCTTGAATTTAAAACGCAAGATGGATGCCGGTGCCAATTCGGCCATTACCCAATATTTTTATAATGCCGATGCCTACTTTCACTTTATCGATCAGTGCGCGGCGGCTGGTATTAATGCGCCTATCGTGCCTGGCATTATGCCTATATATAACATCACGCAATTGGCACGCTTTTCCAATGTGTGCGGTGCGGAAATTCCTAGGTGGTTAAGACTGCGCTTAGAAGAGTACGGCGATGACATGGCTTCATTGCGCGCTTTTGGCATAGACGTGGTGACGGATTTATGTGAAACCTTAAGGGTTTTTGGCGCGCCCAGTTTGCATTTTTACACCTTGAATCGTGCCGGTGTGATTAGCAACATCATAGGCAATTTGCCCGATTAAAGCCGCGCATATGGCCGCCTTGTTAGGCGGCCATTGCGGATTGTAGGCATAAAGAAACCGACCAGTGCTTAGTGCAGGGTCGGTTTTTCTGTTTGGTTTAAGGCATCTTCAATAAACAAGTAATCTCTGGTTTTATCTGCACCGGTTTTTCCTGCACCCCATGTCGTCATCAATACGATCCAGCGCATTTCTTCTATATTGATTTTTAGTTGCGACAAGTTCATGGCCAGGTCCAGCACCAATTCGCGCTGGGCAGTATTGAGTATATTGGCTTGGGTTAAAAAGACGACCAGACCTAAACTTTCAGCGCTGATTTTTCTGCGTTCGTCCTCAGTAAAAATGCGTGTGCTGTGCGACTGGGCTTTGCTGTAAATGTCGCCTTGTTCGGTCATGCGTTCCAGCTCACTAAACCAATTGAACGCACTGTTGATATCGTATTCCGCAAACCCGGCTGCCGACAGCTCTTTGGATAAGGTGTCTTGGTCAAGTCTAAACTGCGTGTCTATGTAGTTTTCAAACATATAAACCAATACTTCAAACATGATGTTGATCCTTAAGAAATGTTATTTTTCAATTAAGTAAGGTGGTTTATGCATCCATCTAAAATGACTAAATCGTCAACTACACAATCTGTTGGTATTGTCCGCCAGCTAGGCCAGTGATTCTCCCTTCTAATTCCAATAGTGTGAGCATGGATGAAAGCCTGCTGACCGTCAAGCCAGTCAATTGCACTAAACTTTCGATAGAGATAGGCTCATAAGCCATGGCATCCAACAGCCTTTGCTGATCCTGGTCGGTCGGTGAATTTTCTGCCGCTAGCGGTGCGCTGACGGCTTTGCTTAAATTTAATTCTTCGACGATATCTTGCAAACTGTCGACCAATTTCGCCCCTTGTTTAATCAGTTGGTGACACCCTTTGGCCAGTGGCGAATGAATGGAGCCGGGTATGGCAAACACTTCGCGACCTTGTTCGGCACTTAAGCGCGCGGTGATTTGCGAGCCGCTTTTTAGGTTGGCTTCGACCACTAGGCAGCCCAAGCTAAGGCCGCTAATCAATCGGTTGCGCCTGGGAAAATTTTGCGGCTTGGACAGCGTGCCCAGGGGGAATTCAGAAATAATTAAACCACTGCTGGCAATCTGGTGCGCCAGATCTCGGTGCTGGGCAGGGTAGACCATGTCCAAACCGGTGCCGACCACAGCGATGGTGTCGCCCTTGGCTTTGAGTGCGCCGCGGTGGGCGGCCCCGTCTATGCCTAAGGCGAGGCCGCTGACTATGCATAGTCCGTGCTCGGCTAAACCTTGGGCAAACGCCTCGGCATTTTTTTCACCTTGTACCGAGGCATTGCGGCTACCAACGATGGCGATGCTTAATTTGTTGAGTAGCGCGAGATTGCCTTTTGCATAAAGCAAGGGCGGTGGGTCGGCGATTTCCAGCAAGGCTTTCGGGTAGTCGGCATCGGCCAGCGTGACCAAGTGATTGTTAGCTTGCGCTAGCCAAGTAAGCGTATCTTCTAGGCCAGTTTGATCCACCCCTAGCCCTATCTCTAGGGCAATTTTTTCAGACACGACCGCCCTTAATTCTTTGAATTTTTTGCGGTAAATTTCACTTGGGCTGCCAAAGGTTTTGAGCAGTTGGCAAAATGTTTGGCAGCCTAAGCCTTCTATCTGGCTTAAGCTAAGCCACTGTAATTTTTCTAGTGTAGCGGCGCTGTCATCCATGGCCTAGGCTCACTTTGGGCTAAGCACGCTGTCCAATTTGTTGACCGGTTCGCTGGCTTGCATGATGAGCGCGTAAGACACGCGTTCAAACACGCGAAACACCATCAGCACGCCTATGCGTTCATCGGGCAAATGTATCTGCTTATTGGCTTGCTCTGCTTGAGGGTTTTTGATGGCGCGACCGGCTCTATTGATGCTTAGCACGTGACCTAATTCCAGCCCCGCCTCGGCGCCACGATTGATGGCGACAACGCTAAGTGGACCGGCTTCTTCCACGCCGCTGTAGATACTGATAATGCGTCCAGCAATAGCGGTTTCAGGGGCGTGCGGCACGAAGTTAGTTAGTGCTTGCTCAGGTGAGCGAACCAGCAATCTGTCGCCACTGAATACTTCCTCGGTGGCTGAGACTATTTCTGCGCTGGCCGGCGAGCCGAACTGCTTGATCAGCACCTCACCTAAATAGCGCGCTTCTTTACCCAACACTTCCTTGCTGTCTGGGTCGATGAGGTTTTCCGTTTCGCGGACTATTTGCCAATTTGGCCCGTCCTCGGGCTCGATGCTGTCCACATAAATGCGCGTACCAGGGCTTAGCACCAAGCGTTCGTCTTGTGCGGCTAAGATGCGTGCTGAGTTAGTTGCGGCGCCTTTTTCGATGACCGTAGCTTGATTTAAAAATGGCTTAATCGCAGTGAGGTTGAGTGTAGGAATGGCGGCTTGCGCCAGTGGTTCTACCTGAACGCCGGGCTCCAAGGTGACGCTCTCAAGCAGCAATTTTAGTTGCGGGCTGCCACTGGACATGTCTAGGTAAACGACGTTGCCAGGGTAAATCAAATGCGGGTTTTTTATTTCGCTGCGATTAAGTTGCCAAACTTTTGGCCATTGCCAAGGGTCTTTTAAGAATTGGCCAGCAATGCCCCACAAGGTGTCGCCTTTAACCACAACGTGACGATCAGGATGCTGGTCATTTAACAGAATTTCATCGGCCAAGGCAGTTAAGCTTATGCAACAAAACAGCAGCAGCGTTATAATGTGGCGAGACATACAGAGCAACCTTAAATGAAAAACAGTGAGCTCAAGTATACGATTAAATGGCCGCACTGAACCAGCGAAAGCGGTTTTAATTTCGCCCATTTAAGCGTCAGCTCCCTGCCCGCAGGGCGGCATTTTTGAAAGATAAAAGAGTTTTTTATGGCGATTTTAGACATACTCCATTACCCCGATGCTAGATTGCACACCGTGGCGCAACCGGTCAAAGCCGTCGATGCCAGCATCAAGCGTTTAATCGATGACATGGCGCAGACCATGTACGATGCGCCAGGCATAGGCTTGGCCGCCACGCAGGTGAATGCCCACGTGCAACTGATTTTGATTGATATCAGTGAAAGCAAAGACGATTTATTGGTCTTGATTAACCCTAAGATTACCGAGAAAAGTGGCGAACAAGATTACGAAGAAGGCTGCTTGTCTGTGCCCGGTGTCTACGACACGGTTAGGCGCGCGGACCGTATCACGGTGCAGGCTTTGGATAGAGACGGCAAGCCATTTACCTTGAAGGCCGAGGGCTTGCTCAGTGTCTGCATACAGCATGAAATGGACCACCTGTTAGGCAAGGTATTCATCGAGTACTTGTCACCGTTAAAACGCAATCGCATTAAAAATAAAATGCTCAAGCAACGGCGTGATCGTTGATTTTTTAGTTCTAAGTCCTCCACTATGAAACTTATTTTTGCTGGCACGCCAGACTTTGCCGTTCCTGCCTTGGCGGCCTTGATTGCCGCCGGCCATGACATTGTTATGGTCTTAACTCAGCCGGATAGACCGGCAGGCCGTGGCATGAAATTGAAAGCCAGCCCAGTGAAAGTGCTGGCTGAGCTACATGGTTTAACGGTCTTTCAACCGCTTACATTAAAAGACCCGCAAGCACAGGCGCGTATCGCCGAGGTGCAGGCTGATGCGATGATAGTCGCGGCCTATGGCTTGATTATTCCGGATAGCACCTTGCATGCCACGCGTTATGGATGCTACAACATTCACGCCTCCTTGTTGCCTCGCTGGCGTGGCGCTGCCCCCATCCACCGTTCCTTGTTAGCAGGCGATCAGGAAACCGGTGTGACCATAATGGAGGTGGTGGCAGCGCTGGATGCCGGCGCCATGGTCAGCCGAGGGGTGGTGGCGATCAAGGACAGCGATACCACACAAAGCTTGCACGATGCACTAAGTCATTTGGGCGCGTCTTTGATGGTGGAGGCCATGGCCGACTTGGAAAAAAATGGCCGCTTAGCCGCCACCGCCCAAGATGAAAACTTGGTAACTTACGCACACAAATTAGACAAAGCCGAAGCGGCCATAGATTGGCAGCAGTCTGCGGCGGCGATTTCTCGGCAAGTGCGGGCATTTAATCCTTTTCCGGTGGCGCAAAGCCAACTAAAAGAACACACCTGCCGCATTTGGATGGCCACCGCCGAAGCCGGCCAAGCTAAGCCCGGAGAAATCGTCGGCCTGCACGATGGCATCCTGGTAGGTTGCGGCCAGGGTTTGCTGCGCATCACCGAATTGCAAGCGCCGGGAGGCAAGCGCATGCCTGCCGCGTCTTTCGTGCAAGGCCATAATTTGCAGTTGGGTGATTTTTTTAAGGCTTAGCATGACTGCCCGACCATTTTGCCTGCGCAGGGATTAAGTCCCTGGTGCACGTGTTATCAAGTAAAATCAATTAATCTTTAACCGCCTTAACATCAAGAAAGCGTCCTTTGTACCTATCCCAACAAATTGCAGCCCATGCCGTCAACCTCGTGCTATCAGGACGCAACCTTACCTTAGCTTTGCCGGCAGCCTTAGCCAGCCACCCCCATGCTACTCCGCAACAACGGGGAGCGGCGCAGGACTTAAGTTACGGCACCTTGCGTTTCTACGGTGAAATCGATGCTTACCTCATACAGTTGCTGGAAAAGCCCTTAAGCGATGACCGTGTGCATGCCATCTTATTGGTGGCGCTCTACCAATTGCTGCACGATAAAGCCGATGCGTTCACCGTGGTCAATCAAGCGGTGCAAGCGGCGAGCCTACTCAAAAAGCCCGCGCCTAAAGCCTGGGCTAAGGGCTTGGTGAATGCCATTTTGCGTAATTTTTTACGGCAACAAACGCAATTGGCCAGCCGCGTCGCTAGCAAAGAAGCGGCGACCTACTCCTACCCGCAATGGTGGATAAACAAACTCAAAGTGCAATATCCCTTGCATTGGCAGAGCATGTTGCTTAACGGCAACCAGCACCCGCCCATGACCTTACGCGTCAATTGCAAAAAAATCAGCGTGACGGATTACCAACAATTATTAACTCGACAAGGCGTAGAATCCGACCGCCTAGGTGGCCTAGCCTTGGTTTTGAGTAAGCCGGTTGCGGTAGAGAAAATTCCCGGCTTTAACGACGGTGTGGTCTCGGTGCAAGATTACGGTGCGCAATTGGCGGCGCCATTGTTGGGTGCAGAAATGCAGCACAAAGTGCTGGATGCCTGTTCTGCTCCCGGCGGTAAAACCGGCCACATATTGGAATTAGGCTGCAACGATTTAACCGCCTTGGATAGCGACCCCGGCCGCTTGTTAAGAGTGGAAAGCAACCTGCAACGCTTGCAATTGCAAGCCAAAGTGATGGTCGGCGATGCCGCCTCCAGCGATTGGTGGGACGGCGTGCCTTTCGATCGAATATTGGCCGATGTGCCTTGTACGGCTTCAGGCATAGTGCGCCGTCATGTCGACATTAAGTGGTTGCGCCGCGAAGCCGACGTGGCCTCCTTCGTCGCGCAGCAAGCTAAAATTCTGCCCAATTTATGGCAGATGTTGGCAAAGGGTGGTAAATTACTTTATGTAAGCTGTTCGGTTTTTAATGAAGAAAATCAAGGACAAGTGGACGCATTTTTAAAAAATAATGCCGATGCCAAGCAATTGGCATTCGATGTCAGCGCCGTGAGCGGTGCCGATAATGTGACCCATTTGCATGGTCAGCTTATTCCCTCTGCCGCGCACGATGGGTTTTTCTATGCCTTATTGCAAAAAAATTAAGCTGGTTTTCTTTGCCTTTTGCTTGGCCTTTTTTTCCATGGCAGGGCTTGCGGCGAACAGCAGCATGTCCGTCAAAAGTGCCGAATTGAAAACACAAGACGACGCTTACGTGCTGAATGCGGATGTCGATATTAAATTTAGCAGCGCGATAGAAGACGCCATCAGCAAGGGCTACACCTTAAATTTCATCATCGAGTTTCAATTGGCCACGCCAAGAAAATATTGGTTTGATGACGAAATTGCCACCGTGACTCAACGCGTTAGCCTGAGTTACCATGCGCTCTCCAGGCAATATTTGCTGGTGCGCGGCGAGCAACAAAAAACCTTTGTGCGTTTGGATGAAGCCATCGATGACTTGTCCAGTATCAGCGACTTAAAAGTTTTCAACAAGTCCCAAGTAGAAAAAGGCGAGCCATACAAGGCCGGTTTTTTGATGCGCTTGGACACAAAGAAATTACCTAAAACGCTACAAGGCGATGGCCTGCTTTCGGAAGAATGGACCATGACTACACAGCGTTTTGAATGGCAACCGGCTTTATTCAAATGAAACAGCGGGCACGATGAAGTTCATAGTATTACTTAGCGCCACATTGGGTGCCTTCTTGCTGTACTTGCTGTCAAACGCCAGTGCCAATACCGCTGCTTCCGGCGAATACTATTCCTTGTTGGTAGCGTTGAATATTCTATTGGCAGCCTTTCTAATCGGCGTCATAGGCTATCAAGTATGGCGTTTATTCAAGCAGATTCGCAGTGGCGTAGTGGGCAGTCGCTTTACCCGTCGATTGTTAATGAGCTTTGCCATGATGGCACTGATCCCCGGCTTAATTGTTTATTTGGTGTCGGTTAACTTTTTAACCCGATCCATCGAATCTTGGTTCAATGTAAAGGTAGAAGCAGCGCTGGAAGGCGGCTTAAATCTAGGTCGCACCGCCTTGGACATCATGCTCTTGGACGTCAAAGAAAAAGGCGAGAACATGGCCAGCACCTTGGCCTTTCAGCCAGCCAATAGCCGCTCTATCTTGAACGATCTGCGTGAAAAAAGCGGCATTCGGGACGTCACCTTGTTGACCGTGCAAGGCCGAATTTTAGAAGTATCGAATAGCGATGCCACCTCTATCTTGCCGGAATTGCCCAGTGTCGCCCAACTCAGGCAAGCGCGTTTACACATCCTTGGCAGCATAGAGCCGATTAGCAATAAGGGCTTGTACTTGCGGGTATTGGTGCCGGTGAATGGTCAGGATTTGGCCGGTGAAACGCGTATATTGCAGTTGCTGCAACCGGTGCCCAAAGCGCTGGCAAATACCGCCGAGGCAGTGCAAGACGTTTACCAAGACTACCAACAACTATCATATAGCCGCACCTCACTTAGGGAAGTGTTTGCCCTGACCTTAACCTTGGTCATGATGTTGGCGATGTTGGGTGCCGTCTCTGTGGCCTTTGTTTTGAGTCGCAAATTATCGGCGCCCTTAACCGTCTTGGCCGAGGGCACCAAAGCCATTGCCAGTGGCGACTACAGCACGGTGTTGCCTGCCCACGGTAAAGACGAATTGGGTGTCTTGGTGCAATCCTTTAACAGCATGACCCAGCAACTCGATGACGCGACCAAAGCTGCCGAGCGTAACCGTTCTAGGGTAGAGGCGGCCCGGGGTTACTTGGAAACCATATTGGCGCATTTGTCATCCGGCGTTATGGCCTTAAACCAACGCGGAGAATTGCGCACGTTCAACGAAGCTGCCAACAATATATTGGCCGTTCAGTTACAGCATTTCGTCGGCTTGACCATAGAAGAAATGGTCATCAAACAGGCGCGTTTGGAAGCCTTCTTTTTGGCTATCGCCATGCACAATCAGCATGCCGTGGGAGAAGAGTCTGCCATAGAAACCGCTGTTGAGACGACTAAGGACGACTTGTTTACCCAGATAGAATTGCTCAGCGGTCAAGGCAAGCAAATACTCACCTTACGCGGCACGCGTTTACCGGATGGCGGTTACGTGGCGGTGTTTGACGATGCCACCACCATGATACAAGCGCAGCGCGATGCTGCTTGGGGGGAAGTGGCTAGGCGCTTGGCGCACGAGATTAAAAACCCATTGACGCCCATACAGTTGTCGGCAGAGCGCATGGCGCATAAATTAGTCGACAAATTGGATGGCAGCGATGCCGATATGCTCAAGCGCTCGACCGCCACCATCGTCAATCAAGTCGATGCCTTAAAACGCATGGTCAACGAATTCAGTGAGTATGCCCGCTCGCCCGCACCGCAATTGCAAACCCTGGATTTTAATAAACTCATACAAGAAGTGGTGTCCTTTTACGATTTGCCGGCCAGAAAATTGCACTTGTCTTTAGAAAAACAAGCCTCCGCCATTAAGGGCGACAGCACCATGTTGCGTCAAGTGATACACAACTTGCTGCAAAATGCCCAGGATGCCTTAATCGATCAAAGTGATGCTTTAATCCAAGTGCAAACTAAATCGGTAGGCCCGATGTTGGTATTAACGGTGACGGATAACGGCAACGGGTTCCCAGCCGAAATCTTGGCGCATGCCTTTGAGCCTTACATGACGACTAAATCACACGGCACCGGTTTGGGTTTGGCCATCGTCAAGAAGATCATAGAAGAGCATAAAGGCTGGATCAAAATTGAGAATTTAAGCGACCTTGATACCGATTTGGCCGATAGTCCAAACAGCGGGGCGGTTGTGACCATCAGCCTGCCATTGGACGCGTGAGCTTAGGCCGCAACTGACTTTGAGCAATTATTTTAGTAACACAATCATAGAGAAATAAAAGAATCAGCATGGCAGCAAAACATATATTAGTGGTCGATGACGAAATAGGTATACGCGAATTGTTGCGCGATATCTTGCAAGATGAAGGCTATCGCGTGCAGTTGGCCGAGAATGCCGCTGCTGCCCGAGCGGCTAGGTTGCAGGAACGGCCGGACTTGGTGTTGTTGGACATCTGGATGCCCGATTGCGATGGGATCACCTTGCTTAAAGAGTGGGTGAATAGCAGCTTGTTGACCATGCCAGTGGTGATGATGTCTGGGCATGGCACCATAGACACGGCGGTGGAAGCGACGCGCATTGGTGCGTTTGATTTTTTGGAAAAACCGATTGCCTTACAAAAACTGTTAAAAACCGTCAGCACCGCTTTAAAACACGGCGAACAACGGCCTAAATCGGCCATGAATTTAGCTAGCCTCGGTAAAAGCCCTATCATCACGGCACTGAAAGAGCGCTTGGATAAAATCGCTGCTAATGTCATTCCAGCGCCGGTATTGTTGATAGGCCC
The DNA here is from genome assembly GCA_937957775.1 of uncultured Methylotenera sp. Classification (GTDB taxonomy): domain Bacteria; phylum Pseudomonadota; class Gammaproteobacteria; order Burkholderiales; family Methylophilaceae; genus Methylotenera. The sequence goes on from CALFXV010000047.1 coordinate 17,730, forward strand.
TAAAGGCAGTGGCGCGGAATTGTGCGCGCGTTATTTGCAAGAAGCCGACAGCCCATGGTTGGCCTTAAGTGACTACGCCCGTTTGGCGCATGAGCCTATGGATGTATTAGAAGGCCTGCGAGGTGGTGTGTTGTTCATCGCTGAGCTGACCGAGCTTAATAAAGCCGAGCAAAAGGGCTTGTTATTGTTGATCGCTAAATCCGATAAATACCATGTGCGCGTGGTGTGTGCCACCAGCGAAAACCTACCTAGGTTACAGGCCGAGGGCTTGTTTGATTACAATTTATACCAAACGCTAACGGCCTCATCGCTCACCATGCCGGCCTTGAATGACCATAAAGAAGACATCCCGGATTTGGTGGTGGCCATCACCCATTTGCAATTGGAATTGGCCGGTATGGATTACCGCGAATTTGACGTAGCAGCCTTAAATGCCTTGCGTAACGCCGATTGGCCTGGCGATTTGGCGCAACTCGATGCGGTGCTACGAAATTTATTGCAAACCAGTTTGGGTGAAAAAATTGGCCTAGAGGACGTGAAGCGTGTCTTGCATCAATTTGATGACAGGCAAGTCATGGGGTCGACCGACTTGACCGTGGCCGTGCAGGTGCAAAGCGAACAATCGGTCAGTTTAAGTATGGACAGCGGTTTGTATGATCAACCGCTGCGCGAGGCCCGCGACGACTTCGAGCGCCGCTATTTTGAACACCACATTAAATTGGTGGCGCATAACATGAGTAAATTGGCCGAGATTGCCGGCCTAGAACGCACCCATTTGTACCGTAAGCTCAAGCAGCTTGGTATTAAAATAAAAGCTTAATTGGCTAATTCCAATACCACCGGTGTGTGGTCGGATGGCCGTTCTAATTTACGCGGCGCTTTGTCTATGTGCGCAGCGGCGCAGTGGGATTTGAGCGCGTCGCTGACTAATATGTGGTCTATGCGCATGCCTAAGTTGCGCCTAAATCCCATCATGCGGTAATCCCACCAACTAAAGCTTTTATCCGCTTGGTCAAATAACCTAAAGCTGTCATGTAGGCCCAAGTCCAGCAGCGCTTGAAACGCTGCCCGTTCGGCAGGACTGACCAAGACTTGGCCTAGCCAGGCATTGGGGTCGTGGCAATCGCGGTCTTCCGGTGCAATGTTGTAATCGCCTAATAGCAACAAATTTGGGTGCAAGCTGAGTTCGTTTTTTAGCCAGCCGTTAAGCGCAGTTAGCCAACGCAATTTGTATTGGTATTTGTCCGAATCGACGGCTTGACCATTTGGGATGTAAGCGCATACCACGCGCATGCCGGCTATGCTGGCAGCGATGACGCGTTGCTGCTCATCGGCAAATTGCGGTATGTTGTGTTGGATGTCGGTCATGGCATGGCGACTGATGATGGCCACGCCGTTATAGGTTTTTTGCCCGATGTGGACCGCTTGATAGCCTATCGCTTGCAAGTCGGCGTAGGGGAATTTATGGTCCTCTTGCTTGGTTTCTTGCAAACACAGCACGTCGGGTTGATTGCTTTGCAGCCAATCCAAGACATGCGGTAGCCTAACGTTTAACGAATTAACATTCCAGGTAGCAAACTTCATTGGGCCATCAATTCATGCCATTGTGACGCAACAAGGCGTCGATATTTGGCGCACGACCGCGAAATGCCGTAAACGATTCCAGGGCTGGCCTAGACCCGCCTTGCGCTAAAATTTCTTGCCAATAGCGTTGGCCTGTTTCTGGGCAAAGCACGCCGTTTTCTTCAAATAGGCTGTAGGCGTCGGCCGATAATACTTCTGCCCATTTATAGCTGTAATAACCGGCCGAGTAACCACCGGAAAAGATGTGGGTGAAATTATTTGGAAAGCGGTTCCATTTTGGTGGGCGTACCACCGCCACTTCATCGCGCACTTCCTCGATGAGGTCCAAGGCAGTTTTTTTGCCGTGTGGATCAAAGGAGCCGTGTAAGCGGATGTCAAATAATGAAAACTCAATTTGCCGCACGGTTTGCATGCCGGCTTGGAAGTTTTTCGCTGCCACCATTTTGTCGAATAAGGCGCGCGGCAATTGCTCGCCAGTCTCGACGTGAGCGGTCATGTGACGCAACACGTCCCATTCCCAACAGAAGTTTTCCATGAATTGACTGGGCAGTTCGACCGCATCCCATTCCACGCCTTTGATGCCAGACACGCTGTAATCGTCGACTTTGGTCAGCATGTGGTGTATGCCATGGCCAAATTCGTGGAACATGGTTAAGACTTCGTCGTGGGTAAATAAAGCTGGTTTGTCGCCGACCGGAGCGGAGAAGTTACAGGTTAAAAAAGCCACCGGCGTCGTCACTTGGTCCAATACTTTGCGTCGGGTAATGGCTTCGTCCATCCATGCGCCACCGCGTTTGTTATTGCGCGCGTACAAGTCTAAATAAAACTGACCAATTAAATGCCCATGCGCATCCTTAATGTCATAAAAGCTAGCGCTGTCATGCCAAACTGAGGCTTGCGACTTGATCACGTTAATGGCAAAAATGGTTTCCACCACTTTAAATAAACCGCTTAAGACTTTGTCTTCCGGGAAGTACTGTTTGACTTCTAAATCAGAGAACGCGTATTTTTCTTCGCGTAATTTTTCTGAGGCGTAAGACACGTCCCAAGCTTGCATGTCGTTGATGCCCAGTTTTTTTGCGTAGGCTTCCAATTCTTGTTTGTCTCTAAGTGCGTAGGGTTTGGCTTTGTCTGCCAAGTCCTGCAGAAACGCTTCTACTTGTTGAGGCGATTCGGCCATTTTGGTGGCCACCGACAATTCGGCGTAATTGGCAAAGCCGAGTAATTGCGCTGCCTCCAATTTGAGCTTTAAAATTTGCGCAATGATAGGGGTGTTATCCCATTCTGCTTTGCCAAATTCAGAGGCGCGGGTGGCGTAAGCGCGGTATAGGGTTTCGCGCAATTCCCGGTTATCGGCGTACTGCAACACCGGTAGATAAGACGGGAAGTGCAAACTAAATTGGTAGCCGTTTTTGCCGGATTCTTTGGCTGCTGCTTGCGCGGTAGCCAATACGTCATCGGGGATGCCGCTTAAGCGGCTGAGGTCTTCAACCACCAGGGTGTAATCGTTGGTGTTGTCCAAGACGTTTTCTTCAAACTTGGAAGCCAGTTTGGATAATTCTTCTTGTATGGCTTTAAAGCGACTTTTTTCTGCTGGCGCCAATTCGGCACCGCCTAAGCGAAAATCACGTAATTCGTTTTCTATGATTTTCTGTTGTGCTGGCGTCAATTTGGCGTAAGCGGGGTCGGCGCGCAGGCTGCGAAATTTTGCGTAGAGGCGTTCGTCTTGGCCGAGGTCGGCATAAAAATCCGTGAGTTTGGACAGGTTGGTATTGTAAGCTTCACGCAGGGCAGGGCTGTTAACCACGCCATTCATGTGCCCGACTTGTGACCAAGCGCGGGCTAACTTTTCTTCCATGTCTTCCAATTTGGCGGCGAAATTATCCCACGTGACTTTTTCGCTGGCAGTGGCCAGGCTGTCTATGGTTGCTCTGGCTTCGCTGAGCAAATGGTCCATGGCTGGGCTAACGTGCTCCGCTTGCACTTCGTCAAATTTGGGTAAACCCGAGAAATGCAAGAGGGGGTTATGGCTTAATGATGTGGCCGACACGGTCGTTTATCCTTATAGGGCTATTTCAATTTTAAATGCGGGCTGCTGTTTAATTTTGCCAGCAGCGGTTCAATTCTTTCTATGTCAGTTTGCGTTAAAATTTTTCGCGCTTGGTCCTTAAGTTGCGACGCTTGGCTGCGCAAGATCTGTTGCTTGACCCCCAAAATGTGCGAGGGGTGCATGGACAGTTGCCTTAAGCCCATGCCAACTAAGAGCTTGGTCAGCTTAATGTCGCCGGCCATTTCACCGCAAACCGACACCGATTTGCCTAATTTTTCACCGGCCTTGATAGTCATGGCAATTAACTTCAGCACCGATGGGTGTATCGGGTTGTATAGATGCGCCACGGCGTCATCGGTTCGATCGATGGCCAAGGTATATTGAATTAAATCGTTCGTGCCTATGGACAGAAAGTCCAATTCTTTAGCAAAGGCCTCGGCATTGATGGCCGCTGCCGTGATTTCTATCATGCCGCCCAGTGGCGTTGTTTCATTAAAAGCCACGTTCTGTTTACGTAAGCTGATTTTAGCTCGCTCTAAGAGTAATTTGCATTGGCGTAATTCGGCCAGGTTGGACAGCATGGGAATTAAAATTTTGATCTGGCCAAACTGCGAGGCGCGCAACAAGGCGCGCAATTGCGTATGAAAAATCTGTGGTTCGCTTAAGCAATAACGGATGGCGCGCAAGCCTAAGGCCGGGTTGGCGCAAGTCACCACCGTGTCTGGGTTCATTTGTTTGTCGGCGCCTAAATCCAAGGTGCGGATAATGACCGGCAAGCCTTTCATGGCGACGGCGACGGTTTTGTAGGCCTGAAATTGCTCCTCTTCATCGGGCATTTCCCGCCTGTTCATGAATAGGAATTCCGTTCTATACAAACCGATGCCGGTGGCACCGGATGCGCTGACCGCCACCACGTCTTCTGGCACTTCAATGTTGGCCAATAATTCAACGGCCACGCCATCCAAGGTGACGGCCTTGGTGGTTTTGATGCGTTGTAATTTTTGTTGCTCAAGTTCCCACTGCTCTTGGCGCAATTTGTATTCGGTGAGGATGCTGACATCGGGGTTAACGATCACCACCCCTTGGCTGCCATCAACAATGATTAACTCGCCATCACGAATTAAATCGCGGGCTTTTTGCAAGGCGACGATGGACGGGATATTTAGGCTACGCGCCAATATGGCGGTATGCGAAGTGATGCCGCCCACGTCAGTAATGAAGGCAGCAAATTCGTGGTGCTTAAATTGGATGGCGTCTGCCGGCGAAATGTCGTGGGCCACCAGGATCAGTTTGCGCTCTTCGTTTAAGGCGCTGGTTTGCCGTTCTGTGCTGAGTTGACTGGGGTGGCCGAGCAAGACTTTGATGACGCGTTCCACCACTTGGATGACGTCTTGTTTGCGCTCACGCAAGTAATCGTCTTCAATTTGCTCAAATTGCTCAACGATGTCATCCATTTGCAATTTAATCGCCCACTCGGCATTGCATAACTCGTTGCGTATGATGTCTTTGGGGATTTCTGCTAGCGATTTGTCTTCTAGCATCATTAAATGCGTGCCGATAAAAGCGGCCAATTCAGCAGGAGCATTTTTACGCAAACTGCTGTTAATTTTCAACAAATCTTGCTTAACGGTTGCTATCGCGTCACTAAAACGATTTATTTCAGCGTCGATTAAATGCGCCGGTAAGGGGTAGTGCACCACTTCCAACAAAGCGTTGGACACCAAATGCGCATGGCCTATGGCTATGCCACTGGATACCCCGACACCGTGTAGGCAAAAACTAGTCATGCGACTGCCTTTTGGCCATCATTCACCCTCACCGAAATAATCGGCTATCAGCGCTCTCAGCGCAGCAATGGCATCTTGTTCGTCCGTGCCGTTGGCCTCTAAGGTCACCATGGAGCCTTGTGACGCGGCCAACATCATGACGCCCATGATGCTTTTGGCATTGACGCGGCGACCATTGCGGGTAATCCAAACTTCACTGGCAAACTTGCTGGCGGTTTGCGTCAGCTTGGTGGAGGCACGCGCGTGCAGTCCGAGCTTGTTGATGATTTTAACTTCTAGGCTAGTCATGCATTTATCCAGTTTGATTTTGTTTCAAAACAAGCCTTAGGCATAGTGGCGCTATGCTTCATATCGCTCGCAGCACTCGCGGCTAAAGTGCACCACGCCTTCACGACCGCCGGCCACGGCTTTTTCCACTAAGGCCATCAAGGATTCGTGCCTATAGGTCATGGTGCGCACTATCATGGGCATATTGACGCCCGCCACGCCTTCGACCACGCCGGGGACAAGTAATTTGCTGACGATGTTGCAGGGTGTGGCGCCGTACATGTCGGACAGCACCAATACGCCATCGCCCTCATTGAGTTTGGCGACTAAATTTTGTGCCACAGGCAGTAAATGATCCGGATCATCTTGGTTGGTTACGGCCAGGTAAGCCACCTGCCTAGGCTCGTTGCCTATCACGTGCTTGGCACATTCCAGCAAGCTTTCACCAAAACCGCCGTGGGCGATAATTAAAATACCTATCATGCTTTTCCCTAATACTTAGCTACGTTATCTATTACTCGTCCTGTTAATTGGCTAGGCATTTATTGCTTAAGTTCACGGTGCCGAGTCAGCACTTTATGCTGCGGCCTAAAGTAAGCGCTTAAGGTTTCAACAAAATACACCGAACGGTGTTGGCCGCCAGTGCAACCTATGGCCACCGTCAAATAACTGCGGTTGTCGGCCACAAAGCTGGGCAGCCATTTTTCTATGTAATGTTGAATGTCACCCAGCATGGCCAATACATTGGGCTGGCTTTGCAAAAAGTCTTGCACCGGTGCATCGCGGCCGCTTAAATCGCGCAATTTAGGATCGTAATGCGGGTTGGGCAAGCAGCGTATGTCGAACACGAAATCCGCATCCAGCGGCACACCATGTTTAAAGCCGAAAGAAGTAAATAACACGGTCAGGCCGTTGTGCTCCAAGGCCACGGCATCCTTTACCCAGGAGCGTAATTTGTTGGCGCTGATGTGGCTGGTGTCGATGACTTGGCCCAAACTGCCTAGCGTACTAAGCAGCTCGCGTTCAAAGGCGATGCTTTCCGCCAACGTGGTGGTGTCTTTGCTTAATGGGTGCTTGCGCCGGGTTTCGCTAAAGCGCTTAACCAAGGTTTCCACATTGGATTCTAAGAACAAAACTTGCGTGCTGACGTTTTGCAATTTCAATTGTTCGATGTGCGCCGGCAAGGTTTCTATGGCAGCACTGCGGCTGTCTATGCTGATTGCCACTTTGTCAAAATTGGTTAGGTTGACGCTGCCTGGGCGTTGATTTTCACTGCGCAAGTGATCGGCGATTTGCGGCAGCATGGTGGCCGGCAAATTGTCTATGCAATAGTAGCCGCTGTCCTCTAAGGCATGCAAAGCGATACTTTTACCCGAGCCGGATAAGCCGGTGATGATGATCAGTTGTTTCATGTCAGGCTGGCTTTTAAGTGGGTTGGGACTTTTTCATCTCGCGCTGTTGGCGTTGCATTAATTGTTTGGTGGCGTTGATGCCACGCAATAATAGCACATGGTTACGGATGGCCACTTCCACCAAGACGGCGATGTTGCGACCGGCCGCCACCGGGATTTTAATTTTGGCTATTTTTACCCCCAGCACTTCTTCTTGCTGCACCGAGGTGTTAAGTCTGTCTAAGGCGGGCATGCTTTTTTGGTCGGCCATTTCCAATTGAATGATTAAATCCAAAGGTTTGGTTGGCTTAACGGCATTGTCGCCAAATAGGGCGCGTATGTTCAAAACGCCTAAGCCGCGCACTTCCAAAAAGTCTTGCAGCAAAGGTGGGCAGCGGCCTTCTACGCGCTCGGGTGAAATGCGGTAAAAGTCGACGATGTCGTCGGCGATGATGCGGTGGCCGCGTGAAATGAGCTCCAGTGCCAATTCACTTTTACCGATCGCGGCTTCGCCTTTAATCAACGCGCCAAAGCCTTGTACTTCCATGAATACGCCGTGCAGGCTAATCGATTCAGCCACGGCATGCGCCAGAAAATGGTTAAGGATGTCCATCAGCACAGGGCTCTTTAGGGTTGAGGTGAAGAGCGGCGTGTGATGACTGTTGGCAGCCTCCATTAAGGAGTCCGGTACGGTTTCGCCGTTGGCCACGATGACCACGGCCAAATCGGTGGAGAATAAATTGTCTATAGCCGATGCGGCTTCTTGGGCTTTTAAGCTTCGTAGGTAATCCATCTCCGCGCAACCGAGCACTTGCACCCGATTGGGGTGCACAAAATTCAAGTGACCTATCAAGGCCAAAGAAGGCTTGGTGACGGTTTCGCTGGTGAGGGTGTTGGACCCGCCGTTAAGCCCTGCTACCCATTGCATTTTTAGCTTACGGCGGGTTTGTTTGAATAGCTCGGCGACGTTTATTTGAGCCATGGAATCATCAAACTTGACATGTAATTAAAGTTGGATCGTTAGAAAAT
>CALFXV010000048.1 GCA_937957775.1 uncultured Methylotenera sp.
CTGAAATACGTGCTAACACTTCAGCCACTGTTGTGTTGGTGGCAATGGTTTGCGCCGTACTGCTCAACAACGCATTCGATGGGAATGTCCACAACTCTGTCTTTGCGCCCTGAACTGTCACGCTGCCTGAACCGCTGATGTCGTAAGGCACCGTGCTATCTGCACCTAGGTTGAAGATCAGCGTGCCGTTGGTGCCGCCAAAACCAAAGCTATTAGACAAAGCCGTCTCTATTTTGACGTTGTCTATGCGGCTGCGCACAATGTTTAAGCCTTCGGCAGCTGGGTCCAGCGTCTCAATATTGGCTGATGCTGCAATAAAGTTGTGTCGCATCATAAGCAAGGTGTAAATCGCCTCATTAACCCCTGCTGCGCCAAGCGCATGGCCTGACAAGGATTTTGTGGAGGCAATGGCCGGCTGTTGATTTAAACCATTTTCGCCGAATACTTCGCGTATCGCTTCCAACTCTTTGGTGTCGCCCACCGGTGTACTGGTACCGTGGGTATTGATGTAATCGATTTTACTGTCCACGCCCTGTAAGGCTTGGCGCATACAGCGCACCGCGCCTTCGCCACTAGGTGCAACCATGTCGTAACCGTCCGATGTGGCCCCGTAACCGACCACTTCAGCAATAATGCGTGCACCACGGGCTTTAGCATGCTCGTACTCTTCCAGCACCAATATGCCGCCGCCGCCAGAAATAACAAAACCATCACGATTGGCATCGTAAGTGCGCGAGGCTTTATCCGGGGTCTCGTTATACTTGCTGCTCAACGCGCCCATGGCATCAAATAAGAAAGACATCGTCCAATGCTCTTCCTCTCCGCCACCGGCAAATACGATGTCTTGTTTACCCAATTGTATTTGCTCAACACCTGCACCTATGCAATGTGCACTGGTGGAACAGGCTGAACTGATGCCGTAATTGACGCCTTTGATTTTTGCGCCAGTGGCCAAGCAGGCCGCTATGCCGCTAGACATGGTTTTAGTCACCATGTAAGGCCCCACACGACGTATGCCTTTTTCACGCAAGGTATTGGTAGCTTCCAACATGCTTTCGGTGGAGGTGCCACCCGCGCCGACGATTAAACCGGTACGAACGTTAGACACCAAGTCTTCTGGTAGATTGGCATCGGCAATCGCTTCTTGCATGGCCAACCATGCATAGGCATGGCCTTTGGCCATAAAGCGCAATAATTTGCGATCGACCAACTCCTCTAAATTAAGGTTTTTAATTGAGCCAGCGACGTTAGAGCGCAGGCCATTGTCTGCATACTCTTGTTGAAAAGTGATGCCAGATTTACCATTTTTTAGGCTAGCTAAAACTTCCGATTGATTGTTTCCTAAGCTAGAAACAATCCCCATCCCCGTAACTACGACACGACGCATTCCGCGCTCCCTTAAGCTCTTTTTTATTAATGAACAGATGAATTAAAAATTATCTGTTCTGGTAAACAAACCCACACGCAAATCACTGGCGGCGTAGATTTCACGACCATCCAAACTCATCGTAGCATCAGCCACGCCCATCACCAATTTACGCATAATCACACGTTTCAAATCGATAGTGTACGTTGCCATTTTAGCGCTAGGCAAGACCTGACCAGTAAATTTCACCTCGCCGGCACCCAAGGCACGGCCGCGACCTAGCCCCCCGGCCCAACCTAAATAAAACCCAACCAATTGCCACATGGCATCCAAACCTAGGCATCCAGGCATCACTGGGTCACCAGTAAAATGGCACTCAAAAAACCATAGATCCGGGTTGATATCCAGTTCAGCAATAATTTGACCGTTGCCATACTTGCCACCGTCTTCGGTAATCGACACAATGCGATCAAACATCAACATGGGTGGCAATGGCAGTTGCGCATTGCCGGCACCAAACATCTCACCACGGCCGCATTTAAGCAATTCTTCTTTGGTAAAGCTATTTTGTTTTGTCATTATTTTTTTATGTAGGGCAAAGTTATAGTGATTGAAAAAGCCACAAATTTATACCTGCAGCGCGCGTGTGGAATTATCCACTATTTTTATCCAATATGCTTCATTCTGAATAGTCTGCAAGGCGATTCCACTGGAATATTTTCCTGCCATGCGGCAAATCCAATAAAAATATACTAGTCTGTATACACTTTTTATATTTTGGTTTATATTAGCAGTGCGTTTTTAGTGATCAAGTTACAACTGGACCATACCCAAGTTTAGGCAAAACCAGTAAACTGGTCACACTATGTTACAAATTTTAACAAATCACTTATAGGGACACCTTAAATGAGCGACACACAACTAGCCGACTGGCGCAACCACGCCCTCACCTTAGAATCCGAAGTCAATAAAGTGGTTGTGGGTCAAGAAACCCCTGTGCGATTAATCACCACCTCAATTTTTGCCCGTGGCCACGTATTGCTAGAAGGTGACGTAGGGGTAGGTAAAACGACCCTGCTACGCGCTTTTTCTCGCGGCATAGGTGGTGCTTACCAGCGAATTGAAGGCACCATCGACTTGATGCCTAATGATTTGGTTTATCACACTTATTTAGGTGAAGATGGCAAACCACACGTGAGCCCAGGCCCACTGCTCATGTCTGGCGAGAATCTTTCAGTATTCTTCTTCAATGAAATTAACCGTGC
>CALFXV010000049.1 GCA_937957775.1 uncultured Methylotenera sp.
GGTTGGCGGCTTATACAGTAAACAATTCGGTGATTGGATTAGGCACAATAAAACACTCAATGCGGAAGATTATTTTAATGCCAACTTGGATGGTGCTTTTGAGATTAGTAGCGTGCAAGACTTCAAAGACATGCTGGGCTTCTCGCAACACGGCAACCTGAGTTTTGTCCAAACGGCAGCCCTGGATTTAACTGCGGATGCGGGCCTCTATGTGCCATACTTTGCTGGGCTATACAATGGCAATGATTACAGTTTAGAAAATGCACACATTGATGTTGCTAGCAATAGCAATATCGCTGTCTTTGGTGAACTGCACGGTTCATTAACTGACGTGCATGCTACAAATGTGTATGTAAACGGTGGACGCAATGTAGGCGGTTTAGTTGGTATGGCCGTATATGACTCCGCCATAAATATAAGTTCTGTTAACGGGGTAGTGTCCGGGTATGGTGGCAATGTAGGCGGTTTAGCAGGTAGTAACCTTGGCTATATAAACGCTACGCAAGCTCATGTCACGTTGACCGGTGGCGCGCAGGCCAACAATGTGGGTGGTTTGGTGGGCGTTAATTATGAGCTTGGCAACATTATTCAGTCTTATGCTAATGGCGACGTGAGTGCGTCGACAAACGGAATTGAGGGTGGAAACGTGGGTGGCTTAGTCGGACTCAACTACGGTGAAATAAGCAGTGTTAATGCCCATGGAAACGTCATTGCCAGTTATCAGGTGGGTGGTTTGGTGGGTGCTAACTTTGGCGAAATTACCGACGGCTATGCTTACGGCAATGTGACCGGGGCGTATGATTATGTGGGTGGTTTGGTGGGGTTGAATAGCGTCAATTCAAATCATAATGCCAATGCAAGTATTAGTTCCAGTGGTGCTTACGGCAGTGTAAGCGGCCGCGATTACGTAGGGGGCTTGATCGGTGCCAACATCGCCAAGTTTGAGCAATATTCTGGCGAAGCTAGCAATGTAGTGCGGATTGCCAGTGTAGACACTAGCTATGCCTTGGGGAACGTGACAGGTGTCGATTACGTTGGTGGTTTGGTTGGTCAAAATCGTAGTTTGCTGTTTGTAAGCAATGCTGCAACAGTAACTGGAATTGATTTTGATGCAAGGATCACGAATAGTCATGCTATTGGAAATGTGACGGGTGAGGAGTATGTAGGTGGCTTAGTCGGCATAAACGTTAGCCAAGTTGTTAACACCGGCAGCACTATAGAAAGCAGCAGCTCGGCCAGTATTAGCAGTAGTTACGCTGTCGGTGGTGTTAGCGGTGCTGTTCAGGTGGGTGGCTTGGTTGGTGCAAATAGAAATAGTCTAGAGGGTGAAACGACCAACACTACAAGTGAAGCCGCCATTACTTTTAGTTACTCAGTCGGCAATGCGCTTTCTGCAGGCTCGCTAGCGGGTGGTTTGGTTGGTGCCAATGATGGTTTAATCGACAACAGCTACGCTACTGGCTATGTATTTGGGAATGAAAATATAGGCGGTTTAGTCGGCTTAAACGACGGGGAGATTAGGCTTGCTTATTCCACAGGCTTTGTTGATGGAAGCCTTTCAGTAGGCGGCTTGGTTGGTAGCGGAAGTGGCTTGGTGACCAACAGCTTTTGGAATACCGATAATAGTGGCCTGAGTTTTTCTGCTGGAGGCACAGGACTAAGTAGTGAGCAAATGAAGCAGGCGGCCAGCTTTAGCAGTTGGGGTAATACCATCAATAATACCGGTGAGGGTGATGTTAGTTGGCGTGTTTACGAAGGGCAAACCACGCCTTTATTGAGAGCGTTTATGGCGGACCTGGTCTTATCCAACACCACCGTGTTCTATAACGGCAGTTTGCAAGCAGGGGAGGATGTGCCAACTAATGGCAATCGCTCAGGTACCGCGGCGAGAGGAATTGACGTTGGCACCTACCTCAGTTATTCCGATCAGCAGGGCTATAACATTGTTGGGGGCAGCTTGGTTATTGACCCCATTCCCCTAACCGCAATTAGCCTTAATGGCACGCGCGTTTACGATGGTACGGTGGATTTGGATGCCAGTATATTTAATCTTTTAGGCGTGTTGGATGGTGAATCCTTAACGCTTACCGGAACTGGCTTTATGGACGATAGGCACGTTGGCGTAGGTAAAATCGTTAATCTAGGCACCCTAGCATTAGGTGATTGCAGTGACATTGGCTGCAGTGGGTTGGCCAGTAATTACAGTTTTAGCGGTGGCACGCAAACCGTCACCATCACGCCCAAAGCCCTAGGCCAGTCAGGCTTGAGTGTGGCCAGCAGCAAGGTATACGATGGCACGCGTAATGCGGTGGTGTTGGGTAGCGCATCTTTTGGTAGTCAAGATGTGGGCTTGGGGGACGCTAATGATGGTATAGCCTATAACGTGGACACGGTCAGTATCAGCGGCACTCTGGTTGGCACTTACAACGACAAAGACGTGGTGGATGCCACCACGGTTTCATTTAGCGGCATGAACCTAACTGGAGCAAATGCAGGCAATTATAACTTGCTTGCCCATGCGAATGCGGCAGCGACCATTACGCCAGCTGACGCAGTGGTGACGGCCGGCAGTGGCACACGTTATTACAATGGATTAACGCGTAGCATCACGAGCTTTAGTGCCAGTGGATTGAAAAACGGTGAGTCGTCTAGTGTGCTAACAGGGGTTAGCGCCTTTGGCAGCGGCGTGGAAATAGGCACTTACCCCGTCGTTGCCAGCGGCGCAGACGGTAATTACCATTTAACTTTTATTGATGGTCTTTTGACCATAGAGCAAGGTGCGCCTGCCGCTTTCTTGTCGGTCATAGGGGCGTCATTAAATAGTTTGAGTAAAGCGGATGAAACTGCGGCTGTTTTAACCGATGATAGCGCCGCTGACGCGGCCAATGCCGCCGATGAAAAGGTAAAATTGCCTGACAATAGAATGACATCATTGCGCGTTAGCGTTAAGGATTGATGGTTTATGCGTAATAAAAATAATGCATTTAAATGGTTTGTATTGGGCTTGTTGTTTGCAGGTCACCTTACTGCAATAAATGCGCAGGCAGACACGCCGGATGCAGGTCAGTTGTCACAGCCACTCATTAAACAACCTAATCTTAATCCGACTGCACCGGTTGAGCTGTTGCGCATGCCTGCAGTGGGTGATAACCAATACGATGCCAATAGCGACATCCGTATCCTGGTGAATAAAATTACTGTGACGGGCAATCAGGTTCAATCTAGCGAGTACTTTGAAGCGTTGTTGGCCGATTTAATCGGTGCGCAGCGAAACTTTGCCGAGATCAGTGCAGGCGTCAACCGCATTACCAATTGGTATCGACAAAATGGCTATTTAGTGGCTAGGGCGTATCTGCCAGAGCAAGACTTAAAAGACGGCGTCGTACTGATTCATGTGTTAGAGGGCTTGCTTGGTGCTCAACAAGTTAATAACCGATCGCGCGTAGCCGATGCTAGGGTTAAGCAACACTTTGAGCAAATTCAAGCCGGCACACCTTTGCAAAGTCAGACGGTAGACCGCGCGGTATTGTTGTTAAGTGATACGCCGGGTGTGGGAGGTGCAAGGGCGGCGTTGCGGCCTGGGCAAAGCGTAGGCACCTCGGATTTAATATTTGAATTGGAGCCGGGTCAAGCTTATGTTGCAAACGTAGAGTTG
>CALFXV010000050.1 GCA_937957775.1 uncultured Methylotenera sp.
CTGAAGATTACTGATAGACATGAGCGTGAGTTTTGCTTTGGTCCAACGCATGAAGAGGTGATTACTGATATTGCCCGTCGTGAGATTAAGAGCTACAAGCAATTGCCGCTTAATTTTTACCAAGTACAAACCAAATTCCGTGATGAAATCCGCCCGCGTTTTGGGGTGATGCGCGCCCGCGAATTCATGATGAAAGACGCCTATTCCTTTCACACCGATTTCGCCTCTTTAGAGAAAACATACGCAACCATGTACCAAGCCTACAGCGCGATTTTCAATCGATTGGGCTTAAAATTCCGTGCCGTTAAAGCTGATACCGGTGCCATAGGCGGCGATGGTTCGCACGAATTCCATGTTTTGGCCGATTCGGGTGAAGACGGCTTAGCTTATTGCGACAGCTCGGATTACGCGGCCAACGTTGAGCTGGCTGAAGCCATCACCGTGGCTAAGCGTCAGGCACCAACGGCTACCATGCAAGAAGTGGACACACCTAAGCAAACCGCTTGTGCCGACGTGGCTGCCCTTCTAAATATCAGCGTGACGCAAACCGTCAAAGCCATCGCGCTGATGGTGAAGCAAGCCGATGGCAGCAGCCGTTTTTACTTGGCCTTGTTGCGTGGCGACCACAATTTAAACGAAGTTAAGTTAGGAAAATTAGACGGCATGGCGGATTTCCGCTTGGCGACCGAAGAAGAAATTCGTGCCCATTTAAATTGCCCACCAGGCTTTATCGGCCCGGTCAATGTGGCGGCTAACGTCACGGTGATAGCCGACAAAACCGTGGCCGCCATGAGCGATTTTGTCTGCGGCGCCAACAAGCCTAAGTTTCATCTAAGCGGGGTGAATTTTGGCCGTGACTTAGCCGAACCCAGTTTGGTGGCAGACATACGCAATGTGGTGGAAGGCGATGCCAGCCCAGACGGCAAAGGCACATTGTCACTTTGCCGGGGCATAGAAGTGGGCCATATATTCCAATTGCGTACTAAATACTCGTCCGCCATGAACGCAACCTACTTGGATGAGAACGGCCAGACCCAAGTGATGGAAATGGGTTGTTATGGCATAGGCGTATCGCGCATAGTGGGTGCCGCGATTGAGCAAGGTTTTGATGAGCGCGGCATAGTCTTCCCGGCCAGCATGGCACCCTTTGCCGTGTCTATTTGCCCAATCGGCTATGACAAATCTGAGGCGGTGCAAGCTGCTGCTAATCAGCTGTATGCCGATCTTAAAGCCGCAGGCATCGATGCTTTGCTAGACGACAGGGGCGAGCGTCCCGGCGTGATGTTTGCTGAAGCCGATTTGATGGGCGTGCCACACCGCTTGGTGGTGGGTGAACGCGGTTTAGCCGATGGCTTGGTGGAATACAAAGCCCGCCATGCCGAGCAAGCCGAGTCCTTGCCTTTAAACCAAGTGCTGGCATTTATGCAAAAAATAGCCTAAATTACACTAGACCACCCATGCCTTTCTGCTATGCATTCCTATCTGTGTTGCTGGGCTTATTCATTAGCCTTAACAGCCAAGCTGGATCGCAAATAGAAGAGCCACTCTCACGCTCCGTTAGGGCCATGATGCAACGCAGCATCAGCGATAAAGCCCCGGCAAAACTGCTGTTTGCCTCCGATAAAGAGGGCGATGCTTGGTTGCAGACCATGTCTGCCCGCCTGCAAAAACGCATCCCCAATGCTGCTTACCGTGAAGATTTTTTACGCACGGTGCATTACGAAGCCAGCCGTGCTGGCCTAGATCCGCAACTGGTTTTAGGGTTGATACAGGTAGAAAGCGGCTTTAATAAGTATGCCGTGTCGACTGCGGGTGCCCGTGGTTTTATGCAAATCATGCCGTTTTGGCCGCGCGCCATCGGTGCATCCGACCACAATTTATTCTTGTTGCGTACTAATTTACGCTACGGTTGCACTATTTTAAGGCACTATTTGGATAGGGAACACGGCGATTTATTTCGAGCGCTAGGCCGCTATAACGGCAGTTTAGGTCAATCTGCTTACCCCAATTTAGTCCTAGCAACATGGCGTAAACACTGGGACTACCCATCCAAAAATGGCGATTTCCCGGCAAAATTCCCCTCTACCCACCTCTAAATGCATTATTTTTTGTGCTAATACCTCTATAAAATCAAGTGCTTATCTAGCTTTTCTGGCTCGCGCACACTATTGGTGCCTAAAAAAGTTTACATTTTTGAAAAAATCGTTCAGTATTGCGCTAGCGTTTTCATGACGGGGTCACTTAAGTCAGAAAAAAGCCCCGCATATCTCGCCGCTGTTCGCATTAACTTGTTACTCATTTAAATAATAATTTAGGAGAATTAAGTATGTCGAAATTAACTGCACTTGCATTAAGTATTGCTGTTTTAGGGGGTGTGTGGGCTTATATTGCGCTTGGTCCTTTAGGGGCAGAAGACGGCACAGTTGAGGCCTTGGTTTGGGTTGGTTTTATCGCATGGGGTGCTTTTTTCCACAGTGGCGCAGACGATGCTGCATTGAAAAAAACCATCGTAGGCATGATTTATGGTTCTGTTTTAGCCGGTGTTGCACTAAGTTTAGTTGGTGCTAATCCACTTGGTTTAGCAGGCGCCGTGGGCCCAGCCGTTTACATTGCTGCAACGGTATTCCTCTTAGTGATAGTGGCAGGACAAGACTTATTATCATCTGTGCCATCCAACGTTTACGGTTATGCAGCAACGGCTGGTTACGCATTACAAACAGCTAATGCGGGTAGCGTAATAGCAACGGATTTAAGCAATCCAGTATTGCTGGTGTCATTATCTGTTGTGCTTGGTGCTTTGTTTGGTCTAGCTTCAGCCAAACTTGCAGGCGCTTTAGGCAACTAATCACTCTTTAATTAGAAATAAAAAAACCGCCTTCTTGGCGGTTTTTTTATGTTTGCTACAGGCAATACTTAATTTGCTTTGACGATTTTAAACCCGTAATAGGTGCCAAACTCCCCTTCAGATTCATGGTAAACAAAAAACATGTCGTTAGCGTAACCGGTGCCATTTAAGTGATTGTGTGAACGCAATTTTAAGTCTTTAGGCAGGGCGCTCTTGCCTTGGTATTGACCGCTTAAATTAAACACCAAGACGCACTTGTGGTCGATGTCCAATAATACCAATTCCTGATTTTTTACCCCGGTGTAAGCCACGAAGTAATCGCTTACGTCATCGATGGCAGCGCCAGTTTTACTCAGGTCAAGTGTGATTTCACTGGCCGGCTCGCGTAACTTTAAATCCACCACTAACACTTTGTTACTACGACCTTGTTTGGCGTAATAGAGGTTACTTTCAGGGTTGTAGCTAGGCATGGTGTTGGCGTCACCGAAGGCTGGATTAAAGCCAAACACATCGGTCGAGCTGTCTTTCACCTCGCCTGTCTCAGTCAGGTCAATCGCAAAAATGCCGGTGTTGGGTGAGAAGCCAGCGTAGCTAGAAATATTGTAGGTAATGGTCTCCAATTTATTGCTATTGCTGTTGTAATAAATGGAGCGGTTATCGTAGCCAGGGCGGGCTGAATTCACGTATTTACCTTCGTCGTTGTAGGCGTGAATAAGCGATTTTGAAATGGGGGCTTCGAACTCGCTGCCCATAGGGGCTAGGCCGCCATCGGCAACGTAATAGCGTTTTAAGCCAGGCACATGCGCCACGGTCATGGGGCGGGTAGTGGGTTTTTGCATCAATGGAATTTTGATGCCCATTTGCGCCTCGGTTAATATTTCCGCTTGGGCAAACTGCCCTGCTGAGGCGATGGCCAATGTAAGTAATAGGGTTGAAATACGCATAAGTAGATTTTCTTTAATGGCTAAATTAATAATGAGATTAGTCTTGTTGTCGTTCTATTTCGTTCAAGCGATGGGCGTTTGTTTTTCAATTAACATGGCATCACCGTAACTAAAAAAACGATACTGTTGGGAGATGGCATGCGCATACGCTGCTTTAATATTGGCCAAGCCCGCGAAAGCCGACACTAACATAAGCAGCGTGCTTTTGGGCAGATGGAAATTGGTAAAGAGCCGATCAACCACTTTAAATGCATAACCAGGGGTGATGAATATATCGGTGTCGCCACTGCCAGCTTTTAACAAGCCGTTCGAGTCTTCACTAAGCTTGGCAGCGCTTTCTAGGGCTCTAAGGACTGTGGTGCCGACCGCCGTGACTTTACCCCCGCCTTGCTTGGTTTGTAGAATCAAGTCCACCGTGGTTTGTGGAATGCTGTATAACTCGCTGTGCATTTTATGTTCGTTTATGTTGTCCACGCGCACCGGTTGAAAGGTGCCAGCGCCCACATGCAAAGTCACGTAGGCAATCTGTATGCCTTTATTTATCAGCGCTTCCAACACGACCTCGTTAAAATGCAAGCCGGCGGTTGGGGCCGCTACTGCCCCAGGATGTTTGTTGAATACCGTCTGATAACGGTTTTCGTCCTCGCTGGTGGCAGCATGGGTGATGTAGGGTGGCAAGGGCAGAGCGCCGTGGGTATCAAGTAAATCTAAAACCGCGGTTTCGCTTAAAAAACGCAGTTCAAATAAATCATCGTGACGGGCAGTCACTTCGGCATCAAAGGCATCCGCTAGCCTTATTAAACTCCCCACCTTGGGTGCGCGTGAAGCGCGAACATGCGCGTATGCCGTGTGCGAATTAATCACCCGTTCGATCAACACTTCCACATAGCCGCCGCTGTGTTTATGGCCAAACAAGCGTGCTTTAATTACACGGGTGTCATTAAACACCAATAAATCGCCGACGTTAATGCTGTCCACTAAGTCTAAGAATTGTTTGTCGCTAAGGCTGCCGTTCTGGCCATCAAGGTGCAACATGCGGCTGGCGGTTCGCTCAAAGGTGGGGTGCTGGGCAATTAATGCATCGGGTAAATAAAAATCGAAATCTTCTGTACGCATAATTCCCAGAGCTTGTTATAATAACGAAATCGCAAATTATACAGCAATGTATTTTTCAATAATGCCCGGGTGGCGGAATTGGTAGACGCACGGGACTCAAAATCCCGCGCTGGCAACAGCGTGCCGGTTCGATTCCGGCCCCGGGCACCAGCAAAATAAAAAGCTTAACCAATAGGTTAGGCTTTTTTTGTGCCTATTTGTCTGGCAATTTTAAGTCATACACTTCACTCAACACCAAGTGAGGCGTTTTACCTGAATATCTTTATGGGAAATGTCGGGAATCCCGACATTTTAAATTGGGACACCCGAAGGTGCCCGAGTCTCATAGCCACTTAACTTTGGTTTGCCAGTCGGTTAGTTTCTGAACAAGCTGCTCTGCAGCCTTTTCACCATATCCAGTAAAAAGCTTTTCAATGGCTTCTTCATCAGGATCACTCATCGACTTATCTTTAACATCAATCAATTCGACTGCCTTCTTACCCATGTTAAAGTGCTTAACAGACTTCTGCATGCATTCCATTAAGTCGATTTGAGCACGCCAAAACTTAAGTAATGATTCAAGCTCTATAAGGTCTTCATCGCTAAGCTCATAAAAGCCTACAAGTGCAGTCGCATACTTCATTGCAAAGAATGAGTCTGGTTTGTG
>CALFXV010000051.1 GCA_937957775.1 uncultured Methylotenera sp.
TGGCTCATCAAGAAACCATTGTTCTGCGCCTGCTGCAGACATCTCAGGCGTCGGCTCCACTGGCACAAGTTTCCACGTCATGGCTTGTCCTCCTTGCCGATACGCTGGTGGCACCAGTTCCTGTCGAAGTCCTCGCAGGCGAGCGCAGGCGTAGCGCCGAACCCCGCCACCCCTTCTTGAAGGTTCTCGCCATAGAGCGCGCACCACATGTTCCCGTCAGGGTAGATACGCGGTCGCATTCGGGTGTGGGGCGCTTGCAGGAAGCCCGCAGCCTCCGCAATGATGGCGCGGATGATGTACATATCGTTGCTGATGTCGGTCATGGCTTGTCCTCCTTAAGCTTGAGGATTGCGTCGACGTTCGCTGTAGCCTCATCCCACGCGGCTACCCGTTCTGCATCCTGTCTATTGCCGCAATCGCACCGGTCGCAATCGCATGGCCTCGGCGTCTTTGGCTTCCACGCCTATGACTTTGATTTCTGGGCGCACCGCTTTAACGTAAGCGGCAATCCCGGCCAGCAAGCCGCCGCCACCGACGCAGCAAAATATGGCTTCTATCGGTTCGGGGTGCGCATTGAGGATTTCCATGGCAATGGTGCCTTGGCCGGCAATGACTTCGGGGTCATCGTATGGGTGCACAAAAGTCAGCTGTTCGGATTTTTCTAATTCCAAGGCTTTCACGTAGGCGTCGGAATAGCTGTCACCAAACAACACCACTTCAGCGCCGCGCGCTCTAACTGCATTGACTTTAATGGCGGGGGTAGTGGTGGGCATGACGATGATGGCGCGGCATTTTAGTTTTTTTGCTGCCAGTGCCACGCCTTGTGCGTGATTGCCGGCGGAGGCGGCGATGACGCCACGCTTAAGCACGTCGCTGGCTAGGCTGGCCATTTTGTTGTAGGCGCCACGCAGCTTGAAGGAGAACACCGGTTGCATGTCTTCGCGTTTGAGTAACACGCGGTTGTGTATTCGCGCTGATAAATTAGGCTGGAATTCCAATGGCGTTTTTTTCGCCACATCGTATACCTTTGAGTGCTCTATTTTATGTTTGTAATCTATGGTCATGGGCTATTTTTAAATGGCGCTTGTTTTTAAAACAACGGTCGCAGTGTATTATGCTGAATTGTTTGTATTATAAAGAAATTGCAGAGGATTTACTTAAAATGGCTTATACCCAAGACGAATTAAAACAACAAGTGGCCAAGGCTGCCGTGGAATACGTAAAAGGCGGCATCATAGGCGTGGGCACGGGCTCAACCGCTAACTTTTTTATTGAAGAGTTGGCCAAAGTAAAACACAAAATTGATGGCGCGGTAGCTAGTTCAGAAGCGACGGCTCAGCGTTTGCGTGGCCATGGCATAGAAGTGTTTGATCTAAACAGCGTGGATGGCATGGACATCTATGTGGATGGTGCCGATGAAATCACCGAACACATGCACATGTTAAAAGGCGGCGGCGGCGCACTCACTCGCGAAAAAATCGTTGCGGCCTGCGCTAAAACCTTTATCTGTATCTGCGATGAAAGCAAATACGTGCCGGTATTGGGTAAGTTTCCTTTGCCGGTGGAAGTGTTGCCCATGGCAAAAAGTTACGTGGCGCGTGAGTTGGTTAAATTAGGCGGCCAACCGGCTCTGCGTAATTTCACGACGGATAATGGCAACGTGATTATCGATGTGCACGGTTTGACCATCAGCGACCCGGTTGCCATGGAAGCCAAAATCAACCAAATCGTCGGCGTGGTGACCAACGGTTTGTTTGCTGCCCGCCCTGCCAATGTGTTGTTGTTGGCTACCGCTGAAGGCGTTAAAACCATTAAAAAATAAAGCTTAGCTGATGACGGGCCAGGCATAAAAAAAGCGCTGATTTTCAGCGCTTTTTTATTGTGAAGTGTGGATAGTCTTACTGCGGGACGTAACCCGTGGCGGTGTCGGCGCCTTCACCAAAGAAGTATTTTTCCGTTTGTTCGCTTAGGTATTTGCGTGCGGAGGCATCGGCCAAACTCAAGCGATTTTCGTTGACCAACATGGTTTGTTGTTTAAGCCATGCAGCCCAGGCTTCTTTTGAAACTTGGGCATAGATGCGTTTGCCTAGTTCGCCTGGGTAGGGAAGAAAATCCATGCCCTCGGCTTCTTTGCCTAATTTAATGCAGTTTACTGTGCGTGCCATTTTCTTGCCTTAAAGAGTCATGTAAAACGCTATGATAACGCATGGTGTTAAGTGCGGCGAGTGCGCATGTTAATATTGCGTGTTTATTAAACTATAAAGTCTAAAAAATATGAATAAGATAGAAGAAAGTCCGTTCAAAGGTAAAACCGGCATCCCCCGTTTGATCAACGCTTTTGGCTATTCTGTGGATGGCTTTAAGGCGGCATTTAAAAATGAAGATGCGTTTCGCCAAGAATTATTTTTGGCAGCGGTGTTGGTGCCATTAGGGCTTTATTTAGGCAAAACCGGCGTGGAAAAAGCCTTGTTGGTATCGGTGGTGTTGTTGGTGCTGATTGTGGAGTTATTTAATTCCGCGATTGAAGCCGCGGTCGACCACACCTCCATAGACGTGCACCCGCTGGCTAAGCGCGCAAAAGACATCGCCAGCGCCTCGGTCATCGTGGCACTGGCTATTGTCATTGGGGTTTGGGCTTTGGTCTTATTCGGCTAAGCCCGACTCATTTAAAAATCTGCCCGCAGGCCTATCAATACAGAGCGTTCGCCTGCTGGGGACAGGTCTTTTAAGAAAGACGTGTGCTCCCGTATTTCTTGGTTAAGCAAGTTGTTGGCTTTAGCAAACAATTCCACGTTTAACTTGCTGGGCAGTTTGTAAGTGGCCATGGCGCTGACATCGGTGTAGCCGGCCGTGGGCAATTCGTTTTCTGCCGTGCGGTTTTGCTTAAAGGCTTGCGTGACATTCAATCTGGCTCCCAATGCGTTCTTTTGGTAATTCAAGCCCGCGCCTAAGCGCAAGGGTGTGATGCGCGGCATGGCGGCGTTGTTATCTAGATTGCTGGCACGCACGTAGTCACCGCGTAGGCTTAAATCCCAATAGTCCGCTAGATTAAATTTACCTTCGGCCTCTAGCCCCTTAAAGCTGGCGGCAAAAGCGCTGAATTGGGCTATTGGTAAGGTCGATGGGATATCTATAGCACCCGTATCGAGCAAGCCTAAGAAGCGATTAAAGCGCGTGTAATAGGCCCCAACACTGAATGAATTTTTAGCGTCCTTCCAACGAATTTGCGCATCCACCCCGTTGGAGCGTTCTTTTTTAAAGTTAGGGTTGCCCACCTCGTATTGGTTAGTCGCTATGTGCGCGCCATCGGCGTACAGCTCAAAGTAGCTGGGTGCCCGCTCGTTGTGGGACAGGTTGCTGGCCACGGACCAATGGCTGTCTATGGCGTAGAGGCCACCTAGGGCATAACTGTAAGCCGTAAAGTCTGCCGCTTGAGCAGCCTTATTTTTAACCTCCCACGCGCTGGCATCCAATGCCGTGTGCTCAACCCGGCCACCTAAGCTGAGTTTTAATTGATCCAAGCCCAACGCTTTTAGCGGCATTTCTTCATACAGGTAAACGGCGTGGCTTTTGGTGTGCACGTTAGGCACGAAAGCCTCATCGCCATTGGCTGCAAATCGGCTGTTTTGCAACTGCATGCCTAAGACGCCTTCTAGGTCGCCAAACTTAGCGTGGCCTAATTCAAGGCTGGCTTGCGATCCCTTATTGGTAAAGGACGTGCCTATGGTTCCGTCATCAATTTCTTGGTGTTGGTAATCGGTGTGGGCATAACGCATTTTGATGCGACTGATGACGGTATTTAAATCACGAAACTCGGAAGCGATGTCCAAACGCTGGCTTTTCATGTCTATGCGCACGGCAGGTTCTGCAACGGTGCCGTAGTTGCTGTTAAAGCCAGAATACGAGCTGCCTACGTAGCCGTTATCAAAGGTAAGGGATGCCCCCAATGCGCCGCCGTCTGAACTGGCGCTGCTGTTAATGAGCTTACCGTGATTTTCTTGAGCCGTGCCATCGGCTTGGAATTTACGCCTAGAAACGGCAAAGCCGGGTATGTTTAGGTCGTCGGTTTTGCGTTTGTAGGCATCGGCATGCATGGCGAATTGACCGTTGCCAACATCGACCACGGCCCCGGCATTGCGCTGATTATCCGGGCCGCCCAAGCGTGCTTCGGTGCGACCAATGATGCCGTTCACTGGCTCGGTAGGAATGCGGTGATCGATGGCATTCACCACCCCGCCTACCGCGCTGCCGCCATACAGCAGGGCAGCGGGTCCGCGCACCACATCAATTTGTTCTATCACCAATGGATCGATGGCCACGGCGTGATCAAAACTTAATGAGGAGGCGTCTAAGATGCCCACGCCATTCTGCATGATGCGCACGCGTTCTGCGTCCAAGCCGCGGATGACAGGCCGCGATGCGTTAGGGCCAAAGCTGCTAGCAGCGACGCCTGGCAGGGTGTTCAAGGTTTCGCCTAAGGTGGCTGCACGGTTAAGGGATAATTCCCGTCCGCTTAATATGGACACGGGTAAGACCATGGCGTCCGAGCTAACGCCCAGTGGGTTGCCGGTAACCGCCACGTTGGATAACTCACGCTGTGTGATGGGTTCTGCCC
>CALFXV010000052.1 GCA_937957775.1 uncultured Methylotenera sp.
CGGGGTGCAAGACGATGGCATCGGGTTTGGCTAGGCTAAGTTTTTCTTGAGTGAGGCCATAGGTTTTAAAGTACTCTTGGGCGCTGGGCAACATGGCGCCGCTCATGCGTTCATTTTGCAAACGTAACATCATGATGACGTCGACGTCTTTTAATCCGGCACGCATATCATGGTAAACGTGCACCCCTAGTTTCTCCACCTCCGCCGGCAACAACGTTTTAGGTGCGATCACGCGTACCTCGGGCACGCCTAATGTGGTTAAGGCGTGGATTTCAGAGCGGGCCACGCGAGAATGCAGGATGTCGCCGACTATGGCCACGCGCAGATTATGCAATTCTGGCTTGTATTTGCGTATGGTAAAAACGTCTAGCAAGCCTTGTGTAGGGTGCGAGTGACGGCCGTCACCGGCATTGATGATGTGGATGTGCTCGGGCACGTGTTTGGCGATGAAGTGCGCTGCACCCGACTGCGCGTGTCTTACCACAAACATGTCGGCATGCATGGCAATCAGGTTGTCCACCGTGTCTAAGATGGTTTCACCTTTGGATTGCGAGGAGGTGTTGACATTCAAGCTGATGACGTCGGCCGATAAGCGCTTGGCTGCAATTTCAAAGGTGGTGCGGGTGCGGGTGCTATTTTCAAAGAAAAGATTGCAGACGGTTTTTCCGCGTAACAAGGGCACTTTTTTTACTTCACGCTCGGCCACCCCAACAAAGGATTCCGCCGTGTCTAAAATTTGATTTAATATTTTTTTCGGTAAACCTTCTATGGACAGAAGGTGGCGAAGTTGACCGTCAGAATAAAGTTGAGGGTTATGCATGCTTAGAGGCCGCCTGATGGTTAGATGGGGTGAGCGATTTTAAGGTGAAACCTAGCTGGCCATCGGCCAGTTGTATGAGTTGCAAATTTTCCGTGGACTTAAGGTTTAAGTCCATGGCGGTGATTTGTGGGCTAATCGGCAGCTCGCGGCCGCCACGGTTGACCAATGCAATCAGCGTGATGCTGGCTGGCCGCCCGTAATCGAACAATTCATTCATGGCGGCACGGGTGGTGCGGCCGGTGAAAAATACATCGTCGATGAGAATAATGTGCTTGTTTTCAACGTCAAATGCGATTTGACTAGGCTGGTTGTCTGGCTTGAGGCCGCGTTTAGCATAATCGTCCCGATAGAATGACACGTCTATGGTGCCGTGTTCAATCGCATGGGTGGTCATGGTTTTGGCTAGCTTGGCCAGCAAGCGTTGCATGACCCAAACCCCGCCACTTTGTATGCCCACCAGTGCGGTGTTTTTTTGCAGTAAAGGCTGCAGTTTATCTGCGAGTATGTTGATCAGCGCTTCTGCGTCGGGTAGTTGTGATGGGTCTGTGGTCATGGCTTTAGGCAATCAAAATGGTGGCAATATCATAATTCATGTTTGTTTACTGTCAAAATAGCTTTGTAATATGGTTTGCGCGGCGACTTGATCCAATTGACTTTTTTGTGCGCGGCCTTTTAGCCCAGCTTGATTGAGTAATTCACTGGCAGCTACCGAGCTGTAACGCTCGTCTATCATCATTACCGGTAGGTTAAAACGGCCATTTAAACGCCGTGCAAATTTTGTGCATAACTGCGTGATCGGCGTTTCATCTCCTGCCAAATTCAAAGGCAACCCCACTAGCAGTAATTTTGGTTGCCATTCGGCCACGAGCGCTTCGATACAATTAAAACGCACGCTATTGCTCTCGTTGTCTATGGTGGTCAGCGCTTGTGCTTGCCCTATCAGGTGTTCGCCAACTGCTACGCCTATGCGTTGCTCACCAAAGTCAAAGCACATGGCGGTGCCGCTCATGATGGTTTCTTGCTGATAAACGCCTTCGTTATCTATCAGTTGGCCGTGCGCCGGGGCTTGACGAAGTATGCGCTCAGGCATGGCCTGCTACATCAGACAACATAGCTGGGTTGACCCCCAATAAAGCCAGGCTGGCGTTTAGTTTGTCTTCGGCCTTGCATTCAAACAAAATTTTGTGCAAGGTTTCGCCGTCTTTGGCTTGCACAGAAAGCCATGAGTTTGCGGCAATCTCTTGCTCTAATTGACCGGCGGTCCAGCCCGCGTAGCCCAAAGCCAGTAACATTTTTTTTGGCCCAGTGCCTATGGCCACCGATTCCAAGATGTCTTTCGACGTGGTTAGGGCGGTGTTTTCTGCTATGGATAGGGTGCTGTCCCATTCGCCACTGTGCTCATGCAGCACAAAGCCACGTTCAGGCTGGACCGGTCCGCCATAGAGGACCGTATTGTCAGCAAGCTCGTTTTGGGCTAGCTCTACTTTTATTTTTTCAAATAAAGTTTCGTAGCTGAGGTCGGTGGGGCGGTTGATCATGACGCCCATGGCGCCATCTCGATTGTGGGTGCAGATGAAGGTGACAGACTTAGAAAAAAACGGATCCGTCATGCCTGGCATGGCGATGAGTAAGTGACCGGTGAGATTGACGTTTTCCAATGTGCTCATTCTAACATAGACGACTGATTATTATAGAAAAAAATGCAAGCTAGGTTTTATTCTGCCTCTAAGTAGCCGCATACTTCTAGGCCAAAACCGGCCATGCTAGGCATTTTTCGAGGATTGGCCAGCAATTTCATTTTGCCCACGCCGCAATCCAATAGGATTTGTGAGCCTATGCCGTAGGTGCGTAATTCTTGGTTTATGCGCACCGGCTGATCGGCGCCGACTATGCGATCTACTATATTATCGCCGCTTTCTTGGTGGTGCAATAACACCATGACGCCGGCTTCGGCTTCGGCTATAACCTGCATGGCCGCCAAGGTATTCCAACTATGCGAACAGCTAGAGCGATCCAGTAAGTCAAAAATGGACAAGGGCTCGTGCACCCGCACCAGTGTTTCTTGTGTGGGAGAAGGCTTACCTTTGATGAGGGCTAAGTGCGTTTCCTTGGCAATTTTATCGTGGTAGGCAATCAGTTGCATGGGGCCGTAGGGCGTTTGAATTACTCGCTCAGCGGCGCGCTCAACCAGGCGCTCGGTTTGTGCGCGGTATTGAATGAGGTCGGCTATGGTGCCAATTTTAAGTTGGTGTTCGGCGGCAAACGCCATTAGATCTGGCAAACGCGCCATGCTGCCGTCGTCTTTTAGAATCTCACAAATAACACTGCTAGGCTCTGCGCCAGCCAATTGTGCTAAATCACAGCCGGCTTCCGTGTGCCCGGCTCTAACTAAGACGCCGCCGTCCATGGCGGTTAAGGGAAAAATGTGACCGGGGCTAACGATGTCTTTAGGTTTGGCCATTTTAGCTACCGCCGCTTGCACGGTGCGCGCTCTATCGGCAGCTGAAATGCCGGTCGTGACACCTTCAGCCGCTTCTATGGAAACGGTAAAGTTGGTGCCCATACGGGCGCCATTTTTTTGCACCATTTTCGTTAGGTTTAATTGTCGGCAACGCGCTTCCGTGAGCGTCAAGCAAATCAGGCCGCGTCCGTATTTGGCCATAAAATTGATGTGCTCAGCGGTGACGAACTCAGCAGCCAGCACTAAGTCGCCTTCGTTTTCGCGATTTTCGTCATCGACTAACACCACCATGCGGCCGTGTTTGATTTCTGCAATAATTTCTTGGGCGCTGCTGATGGTCACTTTGCTTTTTCCAATGGCTTTATTGAGTGCGCAAGTTTGTTGGCTTGAGCGTTCATTGTTCGTTGGCCCATTGCGCCATGCGATCGACGTAACGGGCAATTTGATCGACTTCTAAATTCACTAGGCTGCCCACTGCTAAAAATTGCAAGGTGGTGTTCTCCAGCGTGTGCGGAATTAAGTTCATGCTAAACACATCCTGCTCTATGCTGTTGATGGTCAGGCTGGTGCCATTGACGGCGATGGAGCCTTTCGGGGCGATGTACTTGCTTAAGGCGTGCGGTGCACGGATGTCCAATTTCCAGCATTCGCCTAACTGTTCAAAGTGCAGCACAGTGCCCACGCCATCGACATGGCCGCTCACCAAATGCCCGCCCAGTCGGTCGTTTAAGCGCAAGGCTTTTTCTAGGTTGACTACTTGCGGTTGGTTTAACCCCACCGTCACGGCTAGACTCGCTTGCGAAACGAGTGCTTCAAAATGGTGCTCACTGACGGTGGTCGCGGTTAGGCATACGCCATTAACGGCAATACTGTCGCCACTTTTTACGTCCTGCAGGCCTAAGTTTGCGCAAGCAATGCTAAGCCTAAGGTCTGAGCCTATGGCTTGCACGCTGTCGATTTTTCCTACGCTTTGTATGATGCCTGTAAACATGCGGCAATTTTATCAGACTTAGCGCCACTTGGGCTTATTGCTTGCCTACAGAATACTTGATAAGCGTTGGCATAAGCCTGTTAGAATTTCATTTATGTGGCAAAAATTAAAATCTTCAGCAAGGCAGTTTGTTGGCTTCGAGCTCTTAGTTGGCCTGCGCTACACCCGTGCAAAGCGTAAAAACCATTTCATTTCCTTTATTTCCTTAACCAGTATGCTGGGCATAGCGCTAGGCGTGGCTGCGCTCATTGTTGTGCTATCGGTGATGAATGGGTTTCAGAAGGAATTGCGCAGTCGAATTTTGGGGGTGGCCTCGCATTTGGAAATCAGTGGCCGCAATAACCAGCTAAACGATTGGCCGGCAGTAATGAATTTTGCAGTCAAGCAAGATCACGTGCTGGCTGCGGCGCCTTATATTATGGCGCAAGGGATGCTTAGCTACGATCAAGGTGTACAAGGTGCGCTCATACGTGGGGTGTTGCCTGTGGCTGAAGACGGCGTGGCTGACTTGGGCCGCAACATGAAAGTGGGGCAGTTGACCGACCTAAAAGCCGGTGAGTTTGGCATTATTTTAGGCGCAGATTTAGCCTACAACTTAGGCGTGCAAGTTGGCGACAAAGTGTTGCTAATGGCGCCTCAAGGTCAATTTACGCCTACCGGGCTGGTGCCAAGGCTTAAGCAATTTACCCTGGTTGGTTTGTTTCAGGTGGGCATGTATGAGTACGACGCCGGTTTGGCATTGATACACTTAGACGATGCCGCTAAGTTATACCGCATGGCCGATAGCGTGTCGGGTTTGCGTTTAAAGCTCGATGACTTGTTTGATGCACCCGAGATAGGGGCAGCGATGAGCGAGCGGCTAAATCGATTGGTTTTGAATGATCAGTATTATGTGAGCGACTGGACCATGCAACATGCTAATTTCTTTAAAGCCGTGCAGATGGAAAAGCGCGTGATGTTCATCATACTTACACTGATAGTCGCCGTCGCGGCTTTTAATATCGTCTCGACCTTGGTGATGGCCGTAACGGATAAGCGCGCAGACATTGCGATCATGCGCACGCTAGGCGCCAGTCCTGGCAGCATACTCAGTATATTTATTGTACAAGGCGCACTAATTGGTTTGGTTGGCACCTTGTTGGGCGCCGTGTTTGGCGTACTAATCGCACTTAATATCAGTAGCATCATTCCGTTTATTGAAAATCTATTCCATGTGCAGTTTCTATCCAAAGAAGTCTATGCCATCAGCGAGCTGCCTTCTGACTTAATATGGGCGGATGTGTGGCTTATCGTGCTGATGTCTTTTTCTCTGAGCTTGTTGGCCACGCTCTACCCAAGTTGGCGTGCCAGCAAAATCAATCCTGCGGAGGCCTTGCGTTATGAGTAAGGCGGCCTTGCATGAGGAAGTGCTTGCTTGCAGTGGGCTGCGTAAAACCTACCATGGCTTGGAGGTGGCGGTTTTAAATGGCATAGACCTGACGGTGAATGCCGGTGAGCAGATTGCCATCGTGGGCAGCTCCGGTTCGGGCAAAAGCACCTTGTTGCATTTGTTGGGTGGCTTGGACGCGCCTTCTGCCGGCGAGGTGCGCATACTCAAGCAAAATTTGGCGGCATTAAATGAAGCACAAAAAGGTGTGCTGCGTAATCGTAGCCTAGGCTTTGTTTACCAATTTCACCATTTGTTGGCAGAATTTACCGCGCTAGAAAACGTAGCCATGCCCTTGTTAATAAGGCGCATGCCGCGCGAGCAAGCCTTAGGTCTAGCGGCTGACATGCTAGCTAGAGTAGGTTTGGCGCATAGGGTGGCGCACATGCCGGGTGAGTTGTCAGGAGGAGAGCGGCAAAGGGCTGCGCTGGCTAGAGCATTAATCGCCGAGCCACAATGCATATTGGCGGATGAGCCAACTGGCAATCTGGATAGGCATACCGCGCACGCGGTATTTGATTTACTGCTGGAGATGAATCAAAGCCAGCAGTTAAGTTTGGTGGTGGTGACGCACGACATCGAGTTGGCCAAAAAAATGCAGCGCCAATACCTGTTAGTTGACGGTAAGTTGCAGCCCTTGTAGATTCCTCATGGATTAGCCTAGCCATGACCCCTGTCGCAATAACGTATGTTTTTGCTGCATGGGTGGTGCAACAGGCCGCAGTGCTGCCTGGCCCTGCGGTTTTATTTAGCCTGCTGATAACTGCACTTATTATTTTATGCCTAGTCTGGCGTCAGTTAGCCCCCAGGCGTCTCAATCCTTTATTGCTCAGCATAGCGAGTTTTTTAATTGGCCTGTGTTGGGCGGCTGGCTTTGCGCTATGGCGCTTGAGTGACGCGCTACCTGTGGCTTGGCAGCAACAAACCATAGAGGTGGTTGGGGTGGTAGCCAGCGTGCCGGAAGCCACGGAGCGGGGGCTGCGCCTTCGGTTTGATGTTGAGACCGTACTCACAAAAGATGCGATTGTGCCTCAGCGTATTAGCCTTAATTACTACGAGGCCGCCGCTGAGGAGGCGCTAAACCCATCCGCTACTCTGTCGAATCCACCCCAAGTTGCCCCAAATTTGTTTCATGCCGGTCAGCGTTGGTTGCTGGCTGTTCGCTTAAAGCGACCGCACGCTAGCATCAATCCGCACGGCTTCGATTTTGAGTCCTGGGCCTTAGCAGAAAACATACGCGCTACAGGCAACATTAAACCCAATGAGGGCATGCGCAAGTTGGCAGAGATGGTTTGGAAACCAGGCTATGCAATCGAGCGAACGCGCGAGCTTGTAAGGCAGCGCATCGTTCGGGTTTTGCATGGGCAAGCTTATGCGGGCATCGTATTGGCTTTGGTGATGGGTGACGACAGTCAAATTAATGCCGGCGATTGGCAGTTGTTTTTACAAACCGGCACTAGCCATTTGATGTCTATTTCTGGCTTACACATCACCATGTTGGCTGGTTTGGTATACGCCATGGTCGATTTTATTTGGCGGCGTATGCCTCACTTGATGATGCGTATGCCCACCCGCAAGGCGGCTAGCATAGCGGGCTTTATAGGGGCATTAATCTATAGCGTGCTGGCCGGCTTCTCCGTGCCTACCCAACGTACCTTATACATGCTGGCTGTTCTGGCCTGGGCCTTGTGCTCGAGTAGGCCTTTAGCCCTGAGCCAAGTGTTGACGCTGGCATTGGCGCTGGTGGTTTTATTGGACCCATGGGCGGTCAATGCGCCGGGTTTTTATCTGTCCTTTGGCGCCGTGGCTGTCATGGCCTACGCCTTGGGTGGCGGCATTGCCAAGCAAACATGGCTTAAAACAGCAGTAAAAGCCCAGTGGGCGGTAACCGTTGGCATGGTACCGGCCGTATTAATTCTGTTTAATCAAACCTCGCTTATTTCGCCGATTGCAAATGCCGTCGCCATCCCATTGATTGGTTTTGTGGTGACGCCGTTGGCCTTGATGGGCAGCTTTTTTTTCATGGATTGGCCTTTGCACTTGGCTTACGCCAGCCTCGACTTTTGCATGGCCATTCTAAGCAGCATGAACCGGCTACCGTTTGCTTCGTGGCAGCAGCATGCTCCGGCAAACTGGACCATGCTGCCGGCTTTATTGGGCATGGTCTGGCTACTATTGCCTGCGGGCTTCCCTATGCGCTATTTAGGCTTGCTGACGCTATTGCCCATGCTGCTTGTGCTGCCCGAGCGGCCCTTGCCAGGCGAAATGAAAGTCACGGTGCTGGATGTCGGGCAAGGCTTGAGTGTGGTGGTGCAAACTGCCAAGCACAGTTTGGTTTATGACACCGGGCCAAAATACGATAGCCAAACGGATGCCGGCAGTCGCATTGTGTTTCCGTATTTGCGGGCTGCTGGGGTGGCCAAGCTGGACGGGTTGGTGATTAGTCATAATGACCTAGATCACAGCGGCGGCATGCAGTCTTTGTTGGCCTTGTTGCCGGTTACTTGGTTGGCCAGTTCTTTGCCTACGGATGCTGATGCATTAGTTGGTCAGCGGCAGCTAAGGTGCCATGAAGGTCAAACTTGGGAGTGGGATGGGGTGCGGTTTGACATGCTCTACCCCAGCCTTGCCAGTTATCAAGATGAGGCTATTGAGGATAATAATCGCAGTTGTGTTTTAAAAATTAGCAGCTTAGCCGGCACGCTTTTGCTGACCGGCGACATAGAGAAAGCAGACGAACATGCGCTATTAAGCAGCTTGCCTGCTGCTTTAGCCAGTGATGTATTGGTGGTGCCGCACCATGGTAGCCGCACCTCATCCAGTCAGGAGTTTGTCGAGGCGGTGGCGCCGACTGTGGCCGTGTTTAGCTCGGGCTATTTAAATCGCTATCGCCATCCTAGCCCCGATGTGTGGCAGCGCTATGAAGCGCAAGGCGTGCACGTATACCGCTCGGATTTTGCAGGTGCCATCGAAATGCGTTTTGTTAGAGGGGGTGAAGAGCAGCGCCCTAGTATTCATTTGCTGCCATGGCGGCAACAATACCCGCGCTATTGGCATGATGTGTATTAGTAGGCTAGTTGGCCTGGTTGTGCACATCTAGCTTGCCCAAATGGGCATGAACAGCTAAAGTATCGCAGGAATAAATTGCCCGTTCATTTTGAGTGGGATTAATAGTCTTAGAACTAAAAAGGGAGTCGCATTGTGTGGGAAATTATAGTAGCTGCAGGTTGGCCTATTTGGCCGTTGATTATTGCATCCGTCATTGCCTTAGCCATCATAGGCGAGCGTGCTTTTGTATTGCGTGAGAGCGCCGTCGCCCCCGCCAATTTGTTGCCGGAAGTGCAGGCGTGGTTAGCTAAAGGCAGCATCACTGCGGATAACCTAGCGCGTCTAGAACAGCATTCTATGTTGGGGCGCTTGTTTGCCAGTGCCCTAAGCAATACCGGCCATAGCCGCGAAGTGATGAAAGAGGCCGTAGAAGAAGCGGGTCGTGCGGTGGCGCATGATTTAGAACGCTATTTATCGACCTTAGGCACCATTGCAACGGTTGCACCTTTGCTGGGTTTGTTGGGTACGGTTATTGGGATGGTGGAATTGTTTGGTGCGTTTACCAGCAGCGGTCATGACATAGCGCAATTCGCCCGTGGTATTTCGGTGGCTTTATATAACACGGCAGCCGGTATTGTTGTGGCTGTGCCGGCCATGGTGGCTTACCGTTATTTCCGTTCTCAAGTTGATGACTTGCTAGTGGGCATGGAGCAGCAAGCAATTAAGTTGGTGGAAATCATCCACGGTCAACGCAAGTAAGGTACTTTGGGGAAATAACATGAATTTTCAACGTGGAAAGCGGCATGAAGACCTCGAGATGAATCTCGTGCCATTGATAGACGTGCTGTTGGTGATCATCATTTTCTTGGTGGTCAGTGCCACGTTTTCGCGTACCAGCGAGTTGCAGATTAATTTGCCCACCGCCCAAGCCAATGTGCCGCAGGAAAAACCCTTAACCATAGAGGTGGGCGTTGATGCCAGCGGCCAATACGTGATTAACGGCAAAAGCTTATCCGATGTCAGTGTTGCCGGCATTGCATCCGCTTTGCAAGCGGCGGCAGACGGCGGCAAGGAACCCACCATTATCATTAATGCCGATGCCAAGAGCACCCACCAGTCTGTGGTGGATGTCATGGAGGCATCCCGCACCGTGGGCTACACCCACATTACCTTTGCGACGCAATCCAAATAAATAAAGCCATCTTAAAAATTCGATGGCGCAAGCTTGCCGTGGTTAATTTTTCAAGATGGCTTACTTTCAGCCCATGTCTAAATTTCAGCATGTGATGGCAAGCCCGGCGGCCTCTTCAAACAATCATTTTCTACGCCTGTGGTC
>CALFXV010000053.1 GCA_937957775.1 uncultured Methylotenera sp.
CATGCCAATAAGCCCGCTGATAATGAGCACCGGGATAACGCTTAGCTTCAATCTAAACAGACCGACCAACCCCGCTATGGATAAGCTAATAGCAAAGAGATCTAGCGATCCATCCAATCCTGTTGGGTAAAACACGTGGTAGGCAAAAAATAGCGCTAAGTTCAAAATGACCCCAACCACTGCGGCAGTGATGGCGGTGAGGGGTGCCGTTAATTTGAGATTACCATGGGTGGTTTCAATAAAAGGCCCACCCATTAAGATAAAGACAAAGCTCGGTAGGAAAGTAAAAAAGGTAACGATGGACGCGGCGATTAGGGCAGACGCGAATGCGCCAAAGTGAGCAGCGCTAGCGCCTAACCAACCACCGACAAAACCGACGAATGTGTTGACCATCACCAAGGGACCTGGGGTGGTTTCACCCAAGGCTAAAGCATCCATCATTTGTGTGGCGGATAGCCATTGGTAATGTTCCACTGCCCCTTGGTAAACATAGGGTAGAACCGCGTAGGCGCCGCCAAATGTCAGCAGTGCTGCTTTAGTAAAAAACCAGCCCATTTGCGTAAACGCACTGTCCCAGCCAAATTCGTTTATCAATGCGGCCATGCTGATTAGCCATATTGCGATGCCGACTATTGCAATTCGAATCAGCTTTTTCCAGCTAAAAATGGCATGAGTTGGCGTCGGTGTATCGTCATCGATCAAGCTTTTGCCGTAGTGTTTATTTGTGATGCTGTGGCCGCCGCCTGTTTTGAAACAATCCGGATAAAACTGGCTGCCCAAATAGCCAATGCTGGCCGCCGCCAATACGATTAAAGGGAAGGGTAATTTGAGTGCAAAAATGGCTAAAAAAGCCAATGCCGCAATTGACCAAAGCACTTTGTTTTTGAGTGCGCGCATACCGATGCGATAGGCGGCAAATAAAACGATGGCCACCACCGCGGGCTTAATGCCATAGAACACCCCGGCAATAGCAGGCACCTCGCCGTAAGCCATGTAGATATAAGCCAGCCCAACAAGGATGAAGAAAGAGGGCAAGACAAATAAAGCCCCGGCGACGACGCCACCCCAAGTGCGGTGCATCAGCCAGCCTATGTAAGTAGCAAGCTGTTGGGCTTCGGGTCCGGGTAGCAGCATGCAATAATTTAGAGCGTGTAAAAAGCGCTTTTCTGAGATCCAGCGCTTATGC
The DNA here is from genome assembly GCA_937957775.1 of uncultured Methylotenera sp. Classification (GTDB taxonomy): domain Bacteria; phylum Pseudomonadota; class Gammaproteobacteria; order Burkholderiales; family Methylophilaceae; genus Methylotenera. The sequence goes on from CALFXV010000053.1 coordinate 1,187, forward strand.
TCCACCAAGTCATGGTGCATGATGGCAATTTGACCGGCAGGGCCGCCGAAGCTGACGAAACCCAATTTAAGCCAATAGGCAAATGCTTGCCAAAATGAGACGGATGCAGGGGCGTCTAGCGGACTTTTTATGCTTGAACTGGCCATGTGTTATTTATAGGATTGTAGGCTGTGCCGACTTTAGGGCGCAGGGTTCATCATGCGCAAATGCAGGTGTTCAATTTCCAACATCACCTCTGCCGATAATTGCGTATCCCAAGCTGCGATGTTTTCTTTGAGTTGCACCATATTGGTGGCGCCTATGATGGTGCTGGTGACAAACCAACGGTGGTAAACAAACGATAAGGCCAGTTGCGTGGGGCTTAGGCCGTGTGCCCTAGCCAGCTCCGCATAGGCTTTGCTGGCTGGTGTGACGTTAGGTTTTTTATAGCGCTGGGCATAGCCTAAAAATTGCGTCACCCGGCCAGGCGCAGCAGGGTTGTCTATGTACTTGCCAGTTAAATGCCCGAATGCAAGCGGCGAATAGGCTAGCAAGCTGACCTCTTCCCTGAACAGCACTTCCGACATGCCAAACTCCATGCCGCGGTTTATCAAGTTGTAGCAGTTTTGCACGGTGGCCACGCGCGGCAAATCGTATTCTTTAGCCAGCCGTAAAAACTCCATCAAACCCCATGGCTGTTCATTGGATAAGCCTATGTAACGCACCTTACCTTCTTTAATCAGTTCAGCCAAGGTTTCTAGCTGATTGTGTATCGACACCCACGCCTTGCGTTCGCCCTCTTGGTATAGACCAGACACATACTCGTTGGCTGGTTCAAATAAGTATTGGCCAAACATGGGCACGTTGCGCTCAGGCCAGTGCAATTGGTAAACATCGATGTAATCGGTTTGCATGCGCGTGAGCGAGCCTTCAATGGCTGCGCGTATGTTAACTCTGTCCATGCAAGGTGGGCCGCCGCGTATCCAATCCATGCCGCGTCTGGGGCCGGCCACTTTGCCTCCCAATATAATTTTGTCGCGAGTCTGGTTTTTAAGCCAATGACCGATGATGGTTTCGGTGCGCGTGTAGGTGTCTGCTTTTGGTGGCACCGGATACATTTCAGCTGTATCAATGAAATTGATGCCGTTTGCCACGGCATAGTCGAGCTGCTCGAAGGCCTCGGCTTGGGTGTTTTGATCGCCGTAGGTCATGGTGCCCAAGCAGATGGCGGATACGTTTAAATCGGTGTGGGCGATGCGACGGTATTGCATGGGGTTCCTATTGATCATGGCTGTTTAGCTTGAATTGTACCCTTTAAAAAATTAAACGCTAAAGCGCCAACTGCCGTTTTATCGGCAATCAATTTTGGCGGTTTTTAGTCTGTTGGCAGCGGTGTGAGCAGTACTTCACTTCCTGCCAAACGGCTTGCCATTTTTTGCGCCAAACAAAAGGGCGTTGGCAGGTGGCGCAAATTTTACTGGGAAAATTTTCTTTTTTTAACATAGCCATGGCGGGATGACAGCCGTTTGATTTAATTTAGGCGCCACTTAGATTTTGGCGGCCCGTCTATTTTCCGGTTTGACTAATAGCATGTGCACGTCGCTCAGCGCACGTTCTTCAAAGCCGCCTTCGCAATAGCATAGGTAAAAATCCCACATGCGCAGAAACGTATCTGGGTAACCTAATTGCTTCACCTCAGTTAAATGCGCAAAAAAGTTTTGCCGCCATGCCGCTAAGGTTTTCGCGTAATGCGGGCCTATGTCTTCTAAATCAAATAAGCGCATGTCGGTGGCGCGTGTAATGCTGTCTAGCATGGCCGTGACCGAAGGAATGCAACTGCCGGGAAAAATGTGGCGCTGGATAAAATCCACCGATTTAATTGCCGCGGCGTAACGTTGATCGACGATGGTGATGGCTTGCAGCAGCATCATGCCCTGCGGTTTTAATAAGGCGCTGCAGCAGGCAAAGTAGGTGTCGTAAAAGTGATGGCCTACTGCTTCTATCATTTCTATCGACACCAGCTTATCGTATTGGCCGCTTAAATCGCGGTAGTCCGTCAGCAACACGGTGATTTGATTTTGCAAACCAAGGGCGGCGATGCGCTCGGTGGCCAAATCGTATTGCGCTTGCGAAATGGTGGTGGTGGTGATTCTGCACTGGTAATGTTGCGCGGCATAAATGGCAAAGCCGCCCCAGCCGGTGCCGATTTCCAGCACGTGGTCGGTAGCTTTTAAATCGAGTTTTTTACAGATGGATTTGAGCTTGTTCAGTGAGGCTTGCTCCAAGCTGTCCTTGGCGGAACTGAAGATTCCCGAGGAATACATCATGGTCGGATCCAGCATCAGTTTGAAAAAGTCGTTACCCAAATCGTAGTGGGCCGAGATATTGCGTCGACTGCCTTGTTGGGTGTTTTTGTTTAAACGATGCAAAAACGCTTGGATGGGTGTGGTCAGTTTCGCCCAGCCGCTTTCTATGCCATCCAATAGCGATTGATTGCGCACCATTAAGCGGATCAAGTTGGTCAAGTTGTCGCAATCGTATAGATCGCGCATGTAGGCTTCGCCTGCACCTATGGAGCCACCAAATACCACTTCACCATAAAACTGCGCGTCCTTTATGGTCAGCGTGACGTGAATGTCGGCTAAGGCCGACAAGCGATTGGCCTCACCAAATGTCAGGCTTTGGTCGCCGTATAGCAGCGTTAAGGTGCCGTGCTTTAATGGCTGCAAACGATGGATTAAAATCCGTTTGGCCAAACGGTCTAAGCGCCTCGGCTTGGGCGTCAATTTACCTAATGCGGGTGTGATAGTGGATTTACTTGTGGTCATCTTGAGATCTATTTTTTTAAGGGTGAGGAATAAAGGGCACGCGTTTGAGCCACAATTTGAGGGCTTGCCAATAAATCGCCAGTACTACTTTTAGCGTCATAAAGGGGTAATGCAGCAACACTTTTAGCATGTTAGCCGGGGTCATGGCTATGCGCTTTAAGGTCAGCGTGGCATCGAATTTTTTCACCCCGGCTTGGGCATTTTCCATGTGCACGAATAGCTCGTGACTAGGGGCATGAAAGCGCCAATCGTAATCCATGTTCATCGGCAAATAGGGTGAAATGTGAAAAGACTTGTCGAACACAAATCGATAAGGCGCTGGTTTGTTTTGGCAATCGAGCACGTAATGATGGCGCTCGCCCCATGGCGTGTTGGTGATTTCGGCGACAATGTATTGCAAGGTTTGGCCTTGTGCATCAAAGCAATAATAAAAACTCACTGGGTTAAAGATAAAGCCAAAATAACGCATGTGCGTGAGCAAACGGATGGGTCCTTGCGGACGGTTGCCGGTGCGCTTAAACACCAAGTCACGGATGGCGCCGTCTAAATCCTCGGCTTGCCCATGAAGGTAATCGCGGTTAAAAAAACTGGCTACATTGCGACTTTGCCAAGAGCAAAACCAATGGGCTTTAAACAACTGCGGCAGTTCAGCCAAATCCAAATACACCATGAATAAGCCGTAGTTAAAACCATGCGGCACCGGTAAGTAACGCTGATGCTTTACCTGGCCGGTATAAATGCAGCTGTTAAGCACACTCATTTAGCGGTGGCTCGTACAAAGTGTTCCAAGGCCGCCAAGGCGCTGACCACGCCGTCTTCATGGAAGCCATTGCGCCAATACGCCCCGGCGTATGCAGTGCGATTCACGCCGCTGATTTCGGCATGGCGAGATTGAGCGGCCACGCCGGCTGGGGTAAACACCGGGTGGGTGTATTCCAGTTTTTTTATAATCTTGTTCGGGTCGATTTTTGCGGTGTGATTGAGCGTGACCAAGAACGGTTCGGGGGAGTCCAAGGACTGCAAAATGTTCATGTTGTAAGTGACCGCCGCCAAGCCTAATTCTTGCTCTGTCAGGTGGTAGTTCCATGCCGCCCAAGCCAATTTTTTCTTGGGCATGAGGCTGGCATCGGTGTGCAAAACAATCTGATTTTTTTGGTAGGGCAGCGCACCCAATATGGCTTGCTCTTCTGCCGACGCGTCTGCCAATAGGCTTAGTGCATGGTCGCTGTGGCAGGCGAAAAACACCCAATCAAATTTCTCCGCGGCTTGATCTTGCAACTGCACGCTCACCGAGCCTTTGTTGCGCTTGACGCGAACCACCGGGCTGTTTAAACGGATTTTGTCTTTGAAGCCGGCAGTCAGTTTTTCCACGTAAGCTTTAGAGCCGCCCTGTATGACCCGCCACTCGGGTCTATCGGCCACGCTTAACATGCCGTGGTTGTGGAAAAAGCGTATGAAAAATTTACTGGGAAAGTCAAACATCTGCTTAGGCGATGCCGACCAAATTGCTGAACCCATGGGTATGATGTAATGCTTAATGAACGCTTGGCTGTAACGGTGTTTTTTTAAGTAGTTGGCAAACGGCATGTCGGCCACCGCGGCGTTTAACATCAAGGGTGCTTCTTTATTAAAGCGCAGGATGTCCCTGATCATCAACAAAAAGCTGGGCCTAAAAGCATTGCGGCGTTGTGCAAACAAGCTGTTTAAACTGGTGCCGTTGTACTCCAAGCCGGAGACTTCGTCGCGCACGCTAAAACTCATTTGGCTGGCTTGCGTGGCCACGCCCAAATCGTCCAATAATTGGATGAAATGCGGGTAAGTCCAATTGTTATAGACTATAAAACCGGTGTCGATTTGGTAGTCACGGCCAAAGGCGTGCACCGAGTGCGTGTGCGTGTGGCCACCGACATGGCTGTCGGCGCTAAACACCGTGATATCGTGAGCTTTGTGTAAGTGGTAAGCCAGGGTGTTGCCGGCGATGCCTGCTCCTATGATGGCTATTTTCATTTGCTGGTGCGTTTCTGGCTTAATACCTCTACCGGGACTTTTCTTAAATCCCATATCAAACCCAAGGCCGATAGGATTTTTAAGCCGTAATAGGTGAGGTCAATTTCCCACCAATAAAAGCCTTGTCTGGCCGAGCTAGGGAAATGGTGGTGGTTGTTATGCCAGCCTTCACCCAAAGTAAACAAGGCAATCACCGGGTTATTGCGGCTGTCGTCGTTGGTTAAAAAGCGCCGTTTGCCCCAAACGTGGGCCAAGGAGTTCACGGTAAAGGTCATGTGGTAGAGCAAGACCGTGGAGATGACAAAGCCCCAGATAAACAACTGCAGGCCATTGGTTTGCAAATGCGGTGCGGCGTATTCTAACCAAGCACCCAATCCAAATAGGCCCAAGGCTAAAGTCAAGGGGGCCACCACATCGAAGCGGTCTAGTAATTTTAATTCTGGGTATTGCAACCAATCTTTAATGCGTTCTTTTTTCAATCTGAAGTTTTTGTTGGCCAAAAACCAGCTTAAATGGCTCCAAAAAAAACCGTGTTGTTTAGGCGAATGCGGGTCTTCTGGGTGATCGGAATGCGCATGGTGATGGCGGTGATGCGAGGCCCACCACAACGGCCCACGTTGCGCGGCACTGGCGGCTAAAAAAGCAAAAATAAATTGCACGGGTCTGGAGGTTTTAAAGGCCTTGTGCGAAAAGTAGCGGTGGTAAAAACCGGTAATGGCAAACATCCTTAGTAGGTACAAGACCACGGCCACGCTAACCGCAATGGCGCTAAACTCCACCCAAAATACCGCGAAGCAGGCTAAGTGCAAGACGATAAAGGGCAACACCCTAAGGCATTCTATTTTTTCTGGGTTGGCATCGCTGGTCTCGACGGCATGGTTATCGAACCAAGAAACGAGGGTTTTAAAAAACATCTGGGCCTGTCCTTATTTTTTAAGCTGGTGTGGAATTCTGACTAGTTTGCTGACATCGTAGCCCATGGTTTGAATTTGTGCCACGTAGCCTTGGTAAGCTTGATCGGACATATTGGCTTGGCGTGACATCAACCAGACGTAATCCCTGGCATTTCTAGCGATGATGGTGGTTTGGTAGCCCACATCCAAATAGACGATGCGGTACTCGGCTTTAATTGGCCAAACAAATTGCATGCCCCAAACGGCGTTGCCGGTATTGGGCACGACAAAGCCCGTCGGTTGGTAGCGTTTTAGCTCACCATCAAAGCTGCCTTGGTTGAAGGTGAAGGTGGTGTTAATGCGGCCATCGGCAGCCAAGGCATAAGATTCAATGCCGTTGTGCACGCCTTTCTCTATAAAGGTAGGGATGCAGGCAATCACGTACCAATCGCCCATGAATTGATTCAGCTTCACTTCTTTAACCGTGGGTATGGGCGCCATGGAGCTGCATGCGCCCAATAAAACGCACAAGGAACTGATTAAGGTTTTTTTCATTTTCTCTCTCATTTTATTTAAGGGCGTAATCGATACGGCCATCGGGGGTGGTGGACTGCAGGGCCAGCCACTCGCCATCTAAACCATACCAAATCTCTATGACAAATTTATTGGTGAGAATTTTATGGCGCTCGGCTTTTTTTGTTTGGCCTTTAACCTGTATGGTCTCTTGACCAAGCGTGGTGATTTGGGTGGTCAAGTACTCGCCGGTTTGTGGGTTTAGCAATTTCTTTTGTTGCAGTATTTTTGGGTTCCAATAGGCAAAGGTCATCACGCATTGTTGGCCTATCTCCAAGGGTGTTGGTGCCACCACTTTAAACACCACTTTGTCTTGCGTGCCACCTACCACCGTGGCTTTGCTGTTTTCTTGGGTTTTGGCGTCCAATTTTTTCAAGCAATCGTTTTGCCAAAGTTCATTGGCTTGATGGTGGTATTTAAACACGCTAATGGACAAAAATTTTACGTTGAATTTCGCCTCACTTTTTAAGGCCAGTTGGCCGTCTTCTTTTTCATCCAAAACAAAGTCATGCGTGCCTATGGCTTTGCCGTCCATGGACACATCGAATTGCCATGTTTGTGCCATCGCTAGGCTGGGGCAAACCAAACATAAAAAAAGCGCGCTAAGAAATTGCATACGGGCCATACCCTAGTCGCCTTTTTTTGGAAACCAAGGCACAAAGCCTGAGGTGGTTTGCATGTAAGTGCTGTAACCCGGACGACGCTTGGCGATGTCGGCTTCCAGTAATTTTGCACCGGTTACTTTGACCAATAGATAAGTCATGAATATGGAAGAGATCAGTGTCCACCATGCGCCGCTGGCCAAGCCTAAGCAACCGTAGCCAAACCAAATGCAGGCTTCCCCAAAGTAATTGGGGTGGCGGGTATAACGCCAAACACCACTGCTTAGCACCTTGCCTTTGTTGCCCGCCTGCGCGACAAAGCGCGCCAGTTGCCTGTCGCCCAGCACTTGAAAAAACATGCCGATTAACCACAGCGCTATGCCTATGGCATCCCAAGCATTGAGCGCATTGGTCGAGACCGTTGCCGCATGCAAGGGCGTGGCGATAATCCAAGCTAACACGGCTTGCAATAAAAACACCAAATACAGGCTTTTGATCCGGAAGTTGGGTTGGTTGCGCGCGCGTATGGCTTGGTAGCGAGCGTCTTCTGGTTTGTTGTGGTTACGATTGTGCAAGTGCCCGCTTAAGCGGCAAGCCCAGATCGCCACTAAGCTCAAGGTTAACCAAGCGCGCGGACTGGGGTCGGCGTAAGCAAAAAAACTAAACAGCGTACTAAATAAGAAAAACAGCGCCCAGAGCGTGTCCACCAGGGTGACGTTGTTGTGTTTTAAACTTAAGGTCCAAGCCAATATGGCCATCATGGACATGGGAATGAGGGTTAATAAATAATGCGCAACATTAAACACGATTTGTTTCCTTATTCAATAAGATTGAGGCCACTTTAAGCAACAGTGGCACTGCTAAGGCCCAACCCACGGCTAAATAGACCATGGCCATATTGAAATTGACTAAGTGCAGTGCACCGAGGCGCTCGCCTGCCCAGTAACACAATGGCCCAGAAATGGCGCCGAGCAAGCAGGCCAGAAGCGTGTATTTTTTCAGCCAATTTAGGCTGACGTTTAAGGTGCTGGCAAACAAGGCCCATAAGGCTATCATCCACGGCGGCGATAACGCATCCGGCCAATACGCCACGGGCTCAAAAGAAACCCAACCCAATTGCAGCAACAAGCTGTCAAAAACTAAGCCAAATATTGCAGCCAGCAACAGCAAGTTGTTTTCTGCTTGTTTGTGCTTGGACCGTTTGCAGTGCAACATCAGAATGAAAAGGGCATTAAACACGCCTAACCATGGTGCGTGGTAAGCCGCACCTAACACGCAGGCAAACCAACCGATTTGAAAGCCAATGATGTTAAACAGCATGCTTAGCCCGCATTTTTTTCAAATAGGTAGTGGCTCACCCACCATTCTTGGCCACCATGGTAGCCAAATAGCTCGGCACAGGCCATGAAGAAAATGCGCCAGCGCTGACGCCACAACACGACATTTTCGGGGCCATAACAATCGGCTAAGATGCCGTTGATGACCGCCTCGTTGTCATCCATATTGGTTAACCAGGCATTGGCGGTTTTCTCGTAATGCCTGCCATCCCAACGCCATTGCCGGCTTAATTTAAGGTGCGATTGAAATTGACTGGGCGTGTCGTCGCTGGGCATAAAGCCACCGGAAAAGAAGAACTGGCTCATCCAATCGTCATCGCCTTGTACTTCAAACGCATAGGGCACGTCTCTGTGGCAAAAAATGTGCATAAAAAACTGGCCTTGCGGCGCTAACCAGGAGTTGATTTTTTCAAAAAGCACTTGGTAATTGCGCATGTGTTCGAACATTTCAACCGAGACGATGCGATCAAACTGCTGCTTGATGTCAAAGTTGTTCATGTCACAAGTAATGACATTGAGGTTGCTTAGGTTTTCTTTTTTAGCGATGGCTAAAATAAAATCGCGTTGCGATTTGGAATTGGAAACCGAGGTGATTTGGCTTTCCGGATAATGCCTGGCCATCCATAAAGACAACGAGCCCCAACCGCAACCCAATTCCAAAACGTTTTGGCCGTTTTGCAAGTTGGCATGCAGGCAAGTTTGACTTAAGGCGTGGTGTTCGGCTTGATCTAAGTTGTCCACCCCGTTAGGCCAAAAACAACTGCTGTATTTGCGGTGCTTACCCAGCACCAAATCAAAGAAAGCCGCCGGTACTTCGTAGTGTTGGGCGTTGGCCATTTCCGGCAAGGGGGCAATTTGCGCTTGGCGCATGCTTTGAAAAAAACGCGCGCGAAACTCACTGGCTATTTCCGTGTTGCCAGCAGAAATCTCAATCAAACGTTGTTTGCTCAGTTGGCGTATGCCGTAACGAATCAGAAAATCGGGCATCCAACCCGATTCGGATAATTGAATGGCTAACTTGGAAAAAATCATTTTTTACCTCTAAAGTTTTGTAATGCATTAGTATGAGCCATAAGCCATAAAAAGGTTTGGCCGTTTGAACAATTTCTTATTTATGCACTCAGAGACACCATGAAAAATACACAAAAATTATACCTAGCCGGCGGCTGTTATTGGGGCATGGAAGAATTATTTAGGCACATGCCCGGTGTGCTTGCCACCCAAGTGGGCTTTTCCGGTGGCCACATTGCCAATGTCGGCTACCGTGAAGTGACCACCGGCACCACTGGCCACGCTGAAACCTTGATGGTGGAGTTTGACACGGAAACGGTCACTTTAAAACACTTGTTGTTTGAATTTTTTCGGGTGCACAATCCCACCAAACCTAACCAACAAGGCAACGACATTGGCACGCAATACCGTTCAGCCATTTTTTACCTGGATGAGGTGCAAAAAAGTGTGGCCGAGCAAGTCATCGCCACGGTCAATGCCTCCGGTCAGTGGGGCATGCCAGTTGTGACGCAGTTGCAAGCATTTGAGGCTTTTTACCCGGCTGAAGAAAAACACCAAAAATACATCATGCAGTTCCCGGATGGCTACACCTGCCACCACAGACGCAACTTTGATTTAGGGGAAACGCCGTGATTAAGCTCTTGCTGTTGGTTATCGCGCTGGCAGCATTGCTAGTGCTGGTCTACGTTAAATCTTCTCCCAGCGCTCAATTAAAACTAGGGGCCTTGGCACCGGCTTTTAGCTTGATGGATCAAAACGGCCAGCTCAGGCAAACGGACGAATTTAAAGGGCGTTGGTTGGTGCTGTATTTTTACCCAAAAGATAACACGCCGGGGTGCACCAAAGAAGCCTGCCGCTTTCGCGATGAGCACTCTGCTTTGCAAAAAATTAACGCCCAAGTAGTGGGAGTCAGTGTGGACAGCAGTGCCGCTCATGCCGGCTTTGCCAGCCAGCACCGTTTACCCTTTCCGCTATTGGCAGACAAACAAGGCGACGTCGCTAAAGCCTATGGTGCGTTGATGAATTTGCCTTATTTGAAGTTGGCAAAACGCCGCACTTATTTAATTGATCCAGCCGGTCGTGTCGCTAAAATCTATTTGAATGTGGAGCCGGATACGCATGCCCAAACCGTGCTCAAAGACCTGCAGTTATTAAAGGAGGCTTACCATGACTAAAGCACGTTTTGTGATTCCACTGTTGCTAGGCTTGCCGCTATTAGGCTACCTGTGGACGCTCTATCAAACCGATGGCAGCGAACCCAAAGCGAAAACGGCTTTGCAGAAAGCCGGTGACGAATGCGCCAGCATTGCCGAGAATGCGGTGGCCAATATGAACGCCGTGGTGGCTTTTCAGATGTTGGAAAAAGAAGGCCGTAAAATCAACGTCATGCGCCGCTGCATGGCAGACCATGGCTACACAGAAAACCCCAAATGGTTGGCTTACGGTGCGCCTATTGCCCAAGCTAACGCCTTAAAGCAAGGCGTATCCGAAGACGAGGCGATAGAGAACTTAAGACGGGCCAACATGATGGTGTTTGCCCTCAGCGAGCAACAACCTATTTATTGGACGGCAAAGCCTTAACTTGTTTTAAGGCCACGATTTTGCTCGCCAGCGCTTCCGATTCGTAGGCATCCAACTCGGCAATGCGCTGAGTCAATTTATCCAAAGCAATAAAATCGGCTTCTTCTAAGGCTATTTTCGCTTGTTGCATGAACACTTCTAAATGCTGTGGATTCAAGTTCAAGGCTTTATTCAACTCAGTCTTAGCCAAAGGCGCGTGGTTTAAGCCATAGTCTGCGACCCCTAAGTAATACCATGCATCGGCCGCTTCTGGTTGGCTGATAGTCCAGGCTTGCGCCACGGCGTGCAGGGTTGCCCAATCTTTATTTTGATAGGGAATGACCACCTGCATGAAATGCGGTTGCTTATCAAAAGGCAAGGCCCAAAAAGGCGTTTCGTCGGTGTTTAAACTTAGTAAGTCTTTGCTAGCGATGAGGTCTTTAATCCATTCCACCGGTAAGCTATAGAAAAAACCATTGGGGCCCGGGCTTTTAAAGGTGGTCATGCCTACCAAATTTAGCTTTTGGTCAAACAAGGCGCCACCGCTGGAGCCCAAAGAGAAAGCTGCGTTGGAGCGAATGATAAGGCTGCCATCCATGGCGTATTTGGCTTTAATGGCACCATAAGAAGGTTGCGGCACGTTATTGCCGTTGGGGTAACCAAGGCTAAACACTTCTTCCTCTATAGCCAATGTGGCCGAGTCGCGTAATTGCACAGGCTTAAACGGTAAGCCTTCAAATTTAAGCGCGCACAAGTCGTGTTTCCAGTCGGCTTTTAGCGCAATGGGTTTGTAGCCGTCGTTGTATTTGGCCACGTTGGCGCCTTTGCCATTGGCCAATACGTGGCAATTGGTCACCACGTATTCAGGGCTAATCACCACCCCGGTACCCGTCCCTGCGTTGCCATTGCCTAATTCCACGGAAATTTGCACGATGGATTCGTGCAAAGGCAGCAGCTGTGCGATGCTAGGTTGGGCATAGGCCATGCTGGTGTTTACAAGGTGAGCAGCTAGCAGTAGGGCAGATGGGAGGAATCGTTTCATGACGGTGATGGCTTTCAATTAGGGCGAAAAAGTTAACAGGCTTTTTGTCCCTAATGCCGCCGCTAGGTTCAATTATTTTTCATGCATGCTGGCAGAAAAGCGCGGAATGACAATAAAGCCATCTTCGCTGTCGCCATAAATGCTAATGCGATTGGCTATGCAATAATCCGCTGCGACGGCACACAAAGCGGCGTCAATGAAATCGATGTTGTTTAGCTGCTGCGTATTGTAAGCGGCGATATTGCTTAAGGCATTTAAGCGTTGCGCCGATTTGGTGCCCATGGCTTTGGGCTCGCCTAGGCTCTGCTGGTAAGCGGTGGCGATGCCATGAGGAAAGGTTTCAATCACACAGGGCTGGGCACTTTTTAATCCATTAAACGGCGGAAGCCCCAACGCTTGGTAGAGTCGCTCGCCATTGAACACCCAGTCGTAAAAACGACTTTTTTCTGCCATGGCACGGGTGGGCGTATAAAAACAGCGTAGGCCATTGCTGACTAATGCCCGTTCGCCTGATCGTGATCGACCTGCTCGGCTAAACAGACAAGGGGCATCGACAGCAATCACACTAGGATTAAATTGGCGCGCCCACTGGGCGATGGCTAGGGGGTCGGTGGAATGAAACTGCGCATGGTAACGCCGATTGCTATTGACCACCGCATGGTAGCCTTTTTTTAGGCCACCGACATCGATGCCCACCGCATGAAAAACTGCGTTTAGTTCGGCCACGCTATTTTTGCGGGGCAGCTAAATGCGAGTTATGGAAGGCATGGCAAGACATGCAACTGCTGGCAATGCGTTTGGGTTTAGGGCTATTACCCGAATGGCAACGCAAGCAATTTTTTCTATCTGGCATGGCCACGTCATGACTGCTTTCGGATTCGGTTACTTGATGGCAAGCCTCGCATTTTTGCGTGCGGTGCGAGGCATGATTAAATTCGGCTTTGCTAAACCAATCTTGGTTGATGGTCACTTTTTTAACCCGCCAAGGCACGCTGTCGTCTTTTTTCTCTGGGGCTATTTCATGGCAATAAGCACACCCGTTTTCTTTTAGGGACGTGGCATAACGCGCCTTGTCCTTGGGCGCCTTGGCGATTAAGGCGTTCATAACGGCTTCTTCGTCGCCATGCGGCACGCTGAAGGTTTTGTCGCCCAAGCCCAATTGCAATTGATTGGCGTGGCAGCTTTGGCAATCGCGTTTAAATTCGACTGCTTGGATGCGCATTTCTTTGCCTACGCCGCGGTGGCAATCGCTGCAGTTTAATTCGCGTATGTCCATCACACCGTTCGGTCCTTGTACCAAGCCCACGTGTTGGGAATGCGGGAATTTCAAACCAGATTGTTCGGTTAGGCGCGCACTTTCGCTTTGAGGGATGCGCTCTATGCGTTTCACGCCTGGTTGTTCCGCGTGTTCTCGAATAAAGCTGAGCTTAAATTCTGGGTGGCTGCGGTCGAAATCTTTGACATTGGATAAGGTACTTTTTGCGTCCACTGACTTGATGTCGGCATGGCATTTCACGCAATTGTTATTGTCTTGTTTGGCCAATGGGTGGGGCGCTTTGTGTTCTCTGTGGCACTCGGCGCAGCGCATGCCATCGGACAAGCGGCCGCTGCTATGAAACACGCGTTTTTGCAAAGCCGGGTCGGCGATGTGCGGCGCGGTATTTTGATGGCATTTGATACAAGCTTGATCGTTAACCTGTTCGGTTAATTTTTCATGGCAATTGAAGCACTGTGAGCCGAAATGCAAATGCGCATTCGACACATGACCTGGGCTCCACACCCGGTCAAAACCCAATGGATATTGCGCCATGATTTTGTTCAGGCTAGGGATTAAATTTTGCGCCAAGGGCAAGCCGATAAAGACCAAGGCAATGAAGGCCGCCATCCATAATGCCATGCGGCGCTTGAAGCTGGCCGCGCCGCGCAAGGGTTCGTGGGTGCGCAATTTTAAATCTTGAAAATCGTCCGGTAAGCGTTGCAACAACATCAGCGAGATGGCTATGTCCACA